>JAEOUL010000268.1 GCA_016839345.1 Candidatus Thorarchaeota archaeon
AAATATTCCTCGTGACTTCAGAGAAGAGAAGATAATCTTCATCATTCTGCTAGGAGTCTACGTCATTCTTGGAGTCATCGCAATAATAGATCCTTCACTTCTGGTGTTCAGGAATCTCAGCTTCATGGTTGATCTACTGCTTGCATCAATACTCTTCAGAAAAATGGCATCAGATCTTGGATGATTTCTCAACTTACACTCCTGGAAACTGGAAGGGAGTTTTGATCCTCAAAAAAAGGAAGGAACCTGAATAGTCATCTATGAAGACTTTCGTATCAATGCTAGAATCCCGGATAGAATTGCATTGATACTACCAATGACAAAGAAGTAGATTCCATTCAGAATATCAACTAGAGGTATGACCCACGAAACTCCTGCAATCACAGCTAGGAGCATTGCAATTACTGAAACAATTAGCGCTGTTGAAACTCCCCAATTCTCTTTTTGCAATATTGCTCTAACAATTAGCATCTGGATGAATGCTATGACCCACAAGCCACTCAAGATGACAAACCAAATAGCTCCAATTTGTAGTGTCAATACAGGTAAAACAATAGTACCCATGATCAAAAGAACCGAGATAACCTGCAGTAATAGCGCTCTACCAATGGGAGAACTTACATCGAGTGCGCGGGTTTCGTTTGACATAGAATCTCGACCTCTTGACTCGATGCTCAGTTATACTCTTTAAATTAACCGAAAACGCGAATCATCGTTAGAGTTATATCCCTAGACCGTGCTGATGCGTTAACCTACTTGATTGAAGGCGGGAAAAGAACTCAACGAAAGGAACGACAGAACACTAGTTTCAAAGGTCGCCAATGCGAGACACTCGACAGTAGAGATTCTCTCATCTTTTGCAGACTTTCCTCTTCAGTTCAGAGTAGGTTGTAACTATCTAAAGGAGTGTGACTAAACTGAGAAAATATCCAACCAACGATCCAGTGCTTGTGACATGCGGACTGCCATATGCAAGCGGTCAGATGCACATCGGTCACCTACGCACCTATGTGCCTGCTGATGTGTTTGTCAGACTCCTGAAGAAGATGCAAGTTGATGTCACCTTCGTCTGCGGGTCTGACACGCATGGTACTCCAATACTAACAATCTCTGAGTCAGAAGGCATATCACCAAAGGAACTCTACACACGATATCACAATCACTACCTAGAAACGTTTCCAAAGTTGAATATCCACTTCGACAATTATGGAACCACTGATGACAAGGAGAACATCGATAGAACTATTCAGATTGTGAAGGAGTGGCAAAAGAACGACTACATCTATTCGAAGGAGCTAGAGACTCCGTACTGTGACAAATGCAGTCGATCTTTGCCTGACAGATTTGTACGTGGAACCTGTCCCTACTGTGGTGTAGATGCCCGTGGAGATGAGTGTGATCAAGGATGTGGTAGATACCTAGAACCAGGTGAAATCCTGAATCCACGTTGCGCAATTTGTGGCTCATCAACCAGACCAGTCAAGAGAACTCACTACTACTTCAAGCTTAGTGAGTTTGAGGGCTTTCTGAAGGACTATCTGACCAATGTCGATGGAACCAAGAATGCGAGAAACTTTGCATTGGGCTGGGTAAAGGAGGGACTCAAGGACTGGTGTATCACGAGGGATCTCGAGTGGGGCATACCCTATCCAGGTGATGAGGATCTTACTATCTATGTCTGGGTAGATGCGCCTATCCACTACATGTCGAGCACAGAGCAGTGGGCAAAGAAGGTAAAGAAGCCCAAGGAATGGGAGAAGTATTGGAAACCCGGTGAAGGTAGACTAGTCCACTACATCGGTCTAGACATTGTCCATCACCACTGTATCTTCTGGCCATCCATGCTAAAGGCAAGTGGGTACAACCTTCCGTACGCTGTTGTGGCATCAGGGATGGTGAAGATCGAGGGCCATAACTTCAGCAGAAGCAGAGGTTATGTAGTGTGGATTCTCGACGACTACCTGGACAGAGGTCTCGACCCAGACTATCTTCGATACTACATTGCGGCATATACATCTCAGACAAAAGACCTTGACTTCAACTGGGACACTTTTGCTGAGAAAGTGAACAACGAGCTTGTTGCCACCTTGGGTAACTTCCTCTATAGAGGGATTCACTTCTCACACAAGCACTTCGGTGAAGTGCCTGAGGGAGAGTTTGATCCTAAGTTGAAGAAAGAGGTTGAGAAAGCAATCGAAACTATCATTGATGCAGTGAACGAGTATGAGCTGAAGAAAGTGGCTGATGAGGTTCTGAGACTAGCCTCTGTAGGTAATGAGTACTTCCAGTCACAGCAACCTTGGAAGCTGGTCAAGGAAGACAAGAAGAAGACAGGTGAGGTCCTCTTCAATGCGCTTACTCTGGCAAAGGCTCTTGCAATCTTCATTGAGCCATTCCTTCCTTCAGCTGCCGAAGAAATCTGGGCTCAACTTGGAAATGAGCCTGCTACAGTTCACGAATCATTACTGGAGGATGCACTCACACCACCTAAGGTTGGCACTAAGTTAGTAAAACCTGCTCCAGTTATATCCAAGATTGACGAAGAACTACTAGCAGAACTCAAACAGATAATCAGTGATCGAGTCGCCGCTGCAACAGCAGCACAATCAGGTGAGGTTGAACTAAAATTGGCACCAATAAAAGACGAAATATCATTTGACGAATTCCAGAAGGTCGACCTTCGCGCAGGAAAGATCCTGAAGTGTGAGAAGGTGAAAGGCAAGGACCGACTCCTCAAGATTGAGGTAAACATCGGAACAGAGAAACGCACCATGGCGACCGGACTCGGGCATCTCTACAAACCTGAGGAACTCGAAGGTCTAACTGCTCTCTTCCTAGTCAATCTCGAGCCAAAAAAAATTGGCGGCATCGAGAGTCATGGTATGATCCTTGCTGTAGAACGAGCTGATAAAGAAGGTGCTTGGGTGCCTGTGACGCTTGAAGACCTTCCACCTGGAAGTAAAGCCGCATAATATCAATATCGAGAGATGATTGAATCATCTCTCTTCTATTTTCTAAGTTCATTCCATTGATGATCTTATTCAGATTAAAAAACATCTAACAAAAAATTTATATTAACAATTGTTAATTATTTTTCATGAAACGGTTTGTTTTTGGACTGACTATTCTACTATTATTATCCATAGTTATGCCATCCATTACGGCACATGTCCCAATATCTGCACAAGATGGTGAAACATTAGAAACAGCATTCTTCATCGAAGATCCAACAAAGAGTTGGGTGATCTATTCAGACCTACATGGTGATTCACACCCACAATACTTTGCATTCGAGATGGAGGCTGGTACAAGGATACGAATGATGTTGTCTGTTCCAGTCACAGCTGATACAACCAATTTCCAACCCTCGATAGCTCTTATGGGTCCAGGTTTCACTAACTCCAGTTCGATACCTGGCCTATTAGAGATTCCAGAATCATCAGGTGTTGTAATATTTGAGAGCGAAACTGCAACACCAGAGTATGAAGGATTCACTCCGACTAGTTTTTACGCGTTGATTGATATTGATGTTCAAGCTCCCATGACTGGAGAGTACTATTTTGTTGTCTATGAACCAGATGATGGTGGTGCATTTTCAGTAGCTTTGGGATATGTGGAGTCATTCACACTAGATGAGTGGGTATTGGTACCTTTCAGTGTCATGACAATTCACCAATGGAATGGACAGAGTCTTTTCTCAATTCTTACTCCCATGATTGTCACCTTTGTTCTTGGATTGGGAATACTTTGGAATAGAAAGCAAGAGGAAACTGAGCTAGAAAGCGAAATTAGCTGGCTTGGTGCTTTAGGTGCATTACTCTTCTTTGGAAGTGGTGTCACAATCTTCTACCAGATAGTTCTCGCATCACTATTTGCTATCAACCTTCAGATTATAGTTTCAGCCTTGTTTGGGATACTCCCGATTCTACTTGGAGTGTTTACAATTCGAGTAGTTTTGACTGAAAACTGGCAGAGCATGAGGTCAAAACAGATACGATTACTCATACTAGGATTAGTGTCTCCGTTTCTCTGGGCGGGTCTACTCATCGGTCCATCTTTGATCATCCTGAGTGCTGTCTTTGCAATCATCAAAACACGTAGTGACACTGGAACAACGATTGAATAGATGGTTTCTGAAGCTTGATAATCATCAGGCTTCCTAGGAAATATCACACAAAAAGAGCTAAAGTAATTTCTATCCATACCATCATAACCAGCTTATCCTAGATAGAACAAGCTCCTTTTTGACTTGTTGATTTCTAGGGAAGGACCATAAATCTCTGTAAGCGTCCTTTGTATTGACTCTCTTATTGAGAGAAGTTTCAGAGGGATGATTTCACGAATTCTATGCTCTCTACAGACGGTTTCCTGACTCAAACTCCCAATCAGGGGTCTTGCAATTGTTGCTTGAATGGGAGTAACAAGTTCAACCCAATAACTGCTCAAATTCGGAGTAAGCAGAGGAATCGGAACTTCAATCCTTTTCACGAGTCCTGCTTCTTCAGCATAAATTGTCATCAGTTCTTGGTAGGTTGTAATCTCAGATCCTCCAATATCAAATGATTCTCCAACCGTTTCTGACTTTTTGAAACATCCAACAAGATATTCTATGGTGTCTTCAATCGATATTGGTTGCGTCTTTGCCCTGACCCATTTTGGAGTTATCATCACTGGTAATCTGTTGACAAGATAGCGCATTATCTCGAACGAAGCTGAGCCTGGTCCGATGATCATTGCTGCTTGTAAGGTTGTAACAGGTGTCATTCCCTTTCGTAGTATCTTCCCAACTTCCTTTCGCGATCGAAGGTGTCTACTTAATCTATCCCCTTCTTCACCAAGACCTCCTAGGTAGATTATTCTCTTGACACTAAGTTCATCCGCTACTGAAACGGTGTTCTTTGCTGCTCTTTTGTCTAGTTTCTCAAAGCCTTTTCCAGAATACATTGAATGTATAAGATAGTACACTGCATCACAATCTTGCATAGATTGTTTCAGTTGCTCAGTATCTAACACATCGACTTCAACAGGCTGAACCTTTGGATGATCTTTCCAAGGCTGCTCCTCAAGTTTGCTCCTTGTTCTCCATCCTGCATGAACTTTATACCCCTCCGTAATTAGACGTGCAACAAGTCTTGAGCCAATGTACCCCGTTGAACCAAGTACAAGGATATCGTCCAATTGTAATCCCACAGATTTAGTTTATTGAATGAATACTTTCGCTATTGCATCCTCGAGTGAAGTAGCTTTCTCATCAGTCAGTTCGCCAGTTTCTGTCCACATTATTGTACCCTCTCTGTCGACAAGATACAGATAGAGTGTATCTTCTGTAGGAATATCTAGAGCTTCTCTGAAAGGGGCTTTATCGATGTAGAGTGTGATTGTACGACCACGTGTATCTTTCGAAGGAATACCTCCTCTCATACCCCCATCGATCATTCTTCTGAAGAAGAAATTCATCTTTCTGATTGTAGGAAGTTCGTAGTAATCAAACTGTGGGTTTTTCTTCATTAGATCCTCCAAGAAGGGAACCCAGCTATTCACAAGACCCTGCTGCCATTGCTGAAATGGAACAAGCAGAATGTTCAACTCTCCTTCAAGATCTGTTGGGATTTGATACTTTCTCCCATTCAGATTATTACCGCAAACTTCAGGAAATTTCTTTGTCATAATGACATAAAATATATTAACGATAGTTATCAATATTTTCATAGGTCCTGTAGTAGACCATACTAGTAATGAATGAGGGAGAACATTGAAGATAAGTCCAGAAATAAAGAAACGGATTGACAGAGTTCTTGAAACTCAAGGGATTGCTGTCCTAGGCACGTCTAAAGATGGTGAGCCTTACTCATGCTTGGTAGGATTTGCCATTACTGAGGATCTTAGTGAACTAGTCTTTGCAACCATGCGTCAGAGACTCAAGTACAAACAGATGCAGGCCAATCCAAGAGTAACAATAATGATTGATGATCGGGATGTTCAGAACCATGATTTCAATGACACAACCTCGCTTACGATTGTGGGATCTGTTGAGGATATCCTTGGTCAAAAACGTGAAAAATATGCCTCAATGCTTTTGAAACGTCATCCGGTTCTTACTGAGTTTATCAATTCTGCAGATTGCGCAGTAATGAGAATCACAGTCGACAAGATCTTTATTGTTAGTGAATTTGAATCAGTGGTTAAAATAAAGAGAGAAGGATAATCCTGAATCAGAGATCAACTCCGAAATCAGACTCGTTATCATCCCCTAGCCTGCGAAGCAACGATTCAATCGGTTCCAAGGGAAATGGTTTACCACAGGCAGAGCAGTCAACTGTCCCTTCTGTTGATAGGTCAGATGATCTATATCTGGATGAGAATCCGCATCTGGGACATCTTCCTCGAGTCCCACGTATCACAATTCTTGATGGTGTGAGTGAAGCTGAATTTTCTGATCCATTTGGGACTACTAGTTCTGGAAACTGACCGGCAATTCGTCGTCCTACATACCCAAAGAGAACCGAGTACATGATGAAAGAGGTGATAAACCAGAGAATCAACAGTCTTGTATCTTCTGTTGGAATCAGAATTGTAATTGTGTATTTTGGAATCCAGAGCAATTGAAGTGAGATTGATAGTATAAATCCGTGATAGAAGAAACTCTCAGCAGTCCCACGGCTTTTAAAATTATAAATTAATTCTGAAATGGTCACATTGATAATACCAGCAATGAACCAGACGATTGCTACTGACAGTGCCATAAGAACAAGATTCACCTGATACAGATAGTGTGGGATAACTAAGAACGGTCCTTCAAGTAAGAACCATGTTGGGAGGAGTAAGATTAAACCATGAATAAAATAGTCACCCAGTTTTGCACCAAAACTATCTCTTTCTGATGCATGAATATCTGAATACATTAAATCTCTCCATTCAACCATTTTTTGCCCATTTATATAAAATAAAACCATAATGTTTTGAAGCTACGCAGTTCATTCTAGCTCAAATTCTGGTTTCATACTCAGAAACACCAATCTTGCTCTTTTGTTTTTTGATATCTGGTTTAAGAAGAACCTTGGCCATAATGTATACTAATTCCAGAATCAGCCCATAAAGCACAAGCATAGTGACCTGTTCCAAAGGATGTCTGTGCCAACTCTAGTTTGTTCTCATCGCGAATAACAACTTTCTTTTACAAGAAACCTTGGTAATAGATTTTCTTTTTCTAAAATGAAGTGGGAAGAGAACTCTTTAGTAGGATGATGTCATATTGAAGAGATGGGCGTCCGCGAGGAGTCATGGTAAACCTAATCTTCCATTGGTTTTACCACACCCAGTGACTCTTTGCTCTCGCCCACCCCTTTTGAAGTCATATCAAAACTAGGGGCTTGTACTTGCATACGCGCGAATGGAGGGCTTTCAGTGACAAACTCGCTCTATTTCCTCAGACATGCTGAAACCAAGTTTGATCCTGCACTCCCAATAATCGAGTGGTCGGTTACACCT
>JAEOUL010000269.1 GCA_016839345.1 Candidatus Thorarchaeota archaeon
ATACTGAAACTCACAAAGCAGTTGCAGTGGTTGAGAGCGAGAATGCTTATTGCATTCGTGATACGCTGATTGTATGTTGGTATTCAGTGTCCTGGCCACCTATATTCTGGATGGAAGACTTTGCAAAAATGCTCCCTCTCGCAACAGGAGAGAAGCATTTTGGAAAGGTAGAGAATTTGACAGAGATAGCAGAACGTCAGGTCACTTTGAAACGTCTCTTCAACCATCGAGAAGGCATCACTCGCAAGGATGACAATCTGCCTGATAGATTCACAAAAGAACCGATGCCTGAAGGTCCTGGGAAAGGACAGACAGTGAATCTAAACCCGATGCTTGATGATTACTATCACCTCAGAGGATGGGATAAGGAAACTGGACTTCCAACTGAAAAGACGATTAAGAGGTTGTCACTGGAGTGGACAAAAGCCCACTCCTAAATTGTCTACATCCGTATGTAATCCACACGATGAGGAGTACCACAAGATGGGCAAGCATATTGATCTGGGCCAGTCCAATCTATCTGCTCCCATGACATTGGCGAATTGCAGTTTGTACATCTGTCTTTGATGACCGGTTTCACAAAAACAGTACCTGCTCCAGCGCTACTGGCAGTTGTAGTTACTTCCTGAGTGGTTTCAGTTGCTACAGGTGTAGGAACTACTGAAGCTGAATCACGAATTACATATTGAGACAAAGGATGATGTGGTGTGATGTAGCTGAATGGTCTAATTAGCCAGTCAAGGTGGTCTTTTGGTAAATTGTCCCAAGCACGAGTCTGCCAGAGTTGAACTATATGATCTTGCCTAGGGACTCTACCTCTCATCTCAAATTTGCCAGATGTGGCTTTTACTTTGAGTTTGTCCCTTCTCGATTCGAATGTTTCAACCATATGAAGGGGGAACATGAATATTTTTCTTGACTTTGAATCATATTGATAGAGTCTATAATTAGTGAGTATGAAACTTCCGGGATAGTAGGTGAATACCTCTTCGCCCTTCAACCAAGCAAACGTTTGATAGAAATGTCTTGAGAATGGTTTGTGAAAACCTATTGATATCCATCTATTGTAGGGGTGATCTGGATGTACAAATGGTACTCCGCTGACTTCACATATTTTCCTCTGTCCTCCAACATTGAGATTGTCAAACTCTCTGAGACCCAGAGCTGCACGCATCTCTTCTCTCCTTACCATAGCTCCTACTACATTGACAATTCCATTCGTAACTTTGTACATAGCAGAATTTGGTGTCAATTTGTACTCTTTGATGATATGATGTGGAATGCTCGCGCTTGTCCGTGAGCCTCTATCAAACTGGATCAATCTATAATTAGTCAGAATGTATTCTTGGTGCTGGCATAAAACACGTTCATTCTCGATTGGGATGTAAACTAATGATGACACTATTAATCACACCAACCAATAATCTGGTCAAGTCAGGATTGAGAAACTCTCATACCAATTAAACCTTGGTCGTACGGGACCTACTCGTTGCTAAAGCCCTGTCCTGTTCGTGGAATCGATATATAGAGAATGTCATCGAATCCTAAGACGCCATAACCACTTGGATTTTCAAGTCGCACATAGTCGTCGAACACTTCTTGGACTTTAACATTAGGAATCTTTGCTAGAGTGTCTCTCTGTGTGTATCGTAGATACACGGTAAAAGTCTGTCCAGTTGTCTTGAGGTCTTGGAAAATTATCCTCCAATCAGGCATGCTGAGTTTCCTCCTTAATACTTGAGTTGATATTTGGCAGCATTTAACCCTTGCTGCTTGTGTACTGTTTGTCAAAGACTCCCGTCAGTTGTAATTGATGGTTGATATCCTGCCTTTTTGAAAACCTCTTCAATAACACTATCAATTTTTAAATAATCCCTAAATCTGAAAATATGAGCTTCACATCCTCTTTGACAGTCTGAGGATCCAAATTTTCTAGGCCCAACCTGAAAGATATTCCTTGATTGTAATTCTTTAGCGATATCACATTCAAATGAAGTAGCGCTTTCAGCCCAGAAAGCCTTGAGTAGCTTGACATCATTACAGAGAAGATAGTCAATGTGCCAATGGACAGTCTTCGCTAAACTGAAATGACGCTTTATCCTATTTTCTAGACTCGTTGAACCAATCCCCATTGCTGAGCCAATATACACCCAAATACCAGCTTGAAAAGTTATTCTTCCTAGAGATTTAATCTGAAGCTCGACTGGATATTGTATCTGTATTATTAGTGCATAGGCTCCTTTCATAGAGTAATTCGCTATGACACCTAACTGATAAGCTTCACTCACAGTCGATATTATCATAAGTACTGATGAAACCTGATATGGTTGAGATGGCGTCAACAGAGATTATTCCAGGTGTTCATTCAGTCCGTGGAAAATTCAAAGGAGAATTTGGCTTCATTGCTAGTTACATCATTATTGACGAAGGAGATGTATTAGTCATCGATCCTGGAACTGCTGGAGACCCTGGTAACAGGCTTGAGAAATCGATTAAGAATTTAGGTTTTGACCCAAAGACAGATGTCGTAGGTATCCTTTGTACACATGGCCATCCCGATCATGTAGGGGGTGCGGGCCGTTTCAAGAGAGTAACTGATGCTCCTATCTTGATTCATGAAAGAGATGCAGAGATTCTCATAAAACCTAGTGACTTTCTCAACAATCGTCTCCTTCTTGACCGTGCACAGAGATTTTCAATGAAGCTAGATAAAGGACCTTTAAGGGTGAATTACCGCGGAATAGAACCAGACGAATATCTTAAACATGGAAATAGTATCTCCGTGGGCGATACAACAATCAAGATTATTCACACGGGAGGTCACTCTGCTGGGCATTGTGTCTTTTATGATACAACTCGAAAAGCCCTTTTCACTGGGGATGAAGTGAATAACTTCCCCAATGATCCCCGGAAATTCTATGTTGATATCAGTGGAAGTGTCGTAGCAAAACTTGCAGCTCTTGAGGTATTATCCAAACTAGGTGCTGAGCATATTTTTCCCTCACACGACACTCCCCACATCTTCGGGGATGCGCGTCTTCAATTTGAATCAGTTAGGGATGGTGTTATTCATTTGCAGGACATCATTCTTACTTACATTGAAGCTCGAGAAGAAGCGGATGTAGAACAGCTTGTTTTTGATATTCATCAATCTCGAAGTGTTCCTATACCCCAGAGCCTAGAGGCTTTGTTGACTACAACTGTTCACGTCACTCTACTCGGTCTTAAGGAGGCTGGTCTTGTTCGTCACCTTGGCAAAGGTGTATGGACGAAAGTGAGAGAGGGATAACCGAGCTAGATTCAAAAGATTGCGTTCTCGATGTCATACGTCTCGGGACTTTCGGACATTGTGAGGACTGACCAATTATGACTGAACGCAGAGATGTACAAACTCCTAGTACTGTTGAAGCCATTCGAATGGCTTCTGCTTCTGTTTTAGGCACATCGACTGGATTAGGATATCCTATAGGAAGTGCAATCGGTACCGGGAGTATGTTGGAGCAACATTCTGAAACTGTTGCAATGAATATAGCTCCACTGGTTTTCGCTATTCGTGACACATTGTTATCTTCAGAAGGCCTAGAAATATTATCCATAGAGTGGGATCTTGATAGGACACCCGGTCCGGAAGTCCTGCCTGAGCAATTGGTCGTTGCAGGAGGCAGCGAAGGTGGAGTAGGATCTCATGTGTCTGTTCTAAGTTGGGAAAAGGGAGTAGTTGATCCATTCAAGATTGACCAGTACATGAAGATTCTATCAAAGAAAATTGCGGATGTTGAGAGTGCAGTCATCAATAACGAATTGAACTATGAACTCGAAGGACTTGCTGTACTGCAAGCTTTTGCTGATCGGTTAAACAAAGTTCTGTTTGTAGATATGATTGATAGAAAGTTTCAGGGATCTTGGGATACACTCCAAGTAAAACCAGACCATGTTGATGTAGATGTTATTGCTAAGATGATAGTGAATGATGATTTCACATCACTTCCCCCAGGTATGAAAGTAGCTGAACGAAAAAGCCTGGAATTCAGTCTTCCTAATGCTTCCGATGATAAACTAGTCGAACACTTCAAACAGAGAATACTTACTCCTAGTGCAATTGAAGTACTAACTAAGACAATTCCAGAAACTGGTCAAGATATTCTCAATGAACTAAATTACTACGCATATGCTGTGGAAGAAGCTGAGGTTGTCGATGGTATCATAACTACACTCAAAGATTTCCTAGAATGCAGTGAGGTTTCACTTTCAGACATTGACTCCTTGAAACCTCGGATAGATGAATTTGTAATATTACTCGAACAGACGGTAAGATCCCTTGAGGGTATTGTTGAAAAACATGTAAGCTCAGGAAAATCTCTCACAATTGAAAATCATAAAACTTCGTTGGAAGATGATGTGTCTACCAGTGACAAATTCTCTGGAATAAAGAAGAAACTCGCATTAGAGCTTATAGAACGGTTAATGAATTCAGTTGTTCGAGAATTTACTGAACCTGTGGAGATTAGAGCATGGCAGTTGAAAAGTACACTGCGGTATTCAATTGCCTATGCTGCAAGAGTGGTACAATACTTCTCGAAAGAATTGAATCAGTATCTAGTGACTAATGCTGCAAGAAAGGCTTTCTTTACTGCACTGAATGATTTCAGGCAGGAAACCGTGAATGACAATTTAGATCCTACAGATCTTACTCTTTTCGAGAAGTTCTATGCTGAGGTAGAAGCTCAGCTCAATGCAGCCTTTTCAAAAGAGCTGTTTAAGGATGCGCAGTACCAAGATTTCACACAGATGATGGATGCTATCACTCGAAAGATGATAGATGCGTTCAAAGAAATTGAAGTTTGGGACTTGATTGGATTTTCTGATGTTGCAGAGATTGCTAGGCATGAGATAACCAAGAAGTACGGCACAACTGAAGGTTCTCTTACAGAACATGGTAATACATTGATGACTTTACTTAACGAGTTTGAATCCATAGTGTCAGTAACAATTCCCGATGTTGCAGATACAATTCTTTCAAAACCATTGATACGTCGGATAATCGAGAAGATGCTAACAGAACAAACTGATCTAATTGACGAACTATCCAAAGCTATTGAAGGAGCTGCTGAGAGGCCCGATGAATGGAAAAAAGAAGCCACAGAGTGGGTAGATAGTTTCAGGAGTGCAATCGATGAAACTATGACACAACCACAAGCACTACTTGCGCTTCTGAACTCTGTACACGACATTGTGGGAGAAACGGTCACACCTAGTGCGATGGCTGATCGTGCAAAATTCGAAGCTGATATCCGTGAGGAGGAATACAAGAAACACATTCAGGATTGGCAAGCACAATGCCAGATTGTCGAACAAGAAAATGAAACGATTCGTGCGAATAATGCTAAGCGTGAATCGTTGATTGCAGAGAAGACTCAGCAATATGAAGCTGCGATGATAGAGTATGAAAAAGCTCTGCTAGACTATACGACAAAAATGGAGGAGTACAAAGAAGCTACATCTGCTGAAAATTATCTTCCTGGTTCAGTTGCACCACCTCCTGTAGAACCAACAAAACCTCTTCCGATTGATTCTCAGATACATGATATTAACAGTCAGTTTCCTGTCAAAGAAGAACAGCCTATGCCTCCAAAACCAGAGCCTGATTCAGCTCTCGAATTCTATATAGAACTTCGAGACCTTCTGCATAACAAACTCGATCATTTAAAGGAACGAGAGAAAGGAATGGAGGACACCTTCGCAAAACGTTTACTGCGTCTTCAAGCAGAGGGTCTTGGAGCCGCCTCAATGATTGGAATCGACATCGGTACTGAGTTTGTTGAACATCTCATGAGTTCAACAGTTCGCGGTCTTGGACGTCTATTTCCAAGAATATCTCGTGTTTTTCTTAGGGATACAAAAGTAGAAGGATTGCTCTATCTTGTAACATATGAACTTCGTGGAAATGAATTGACTGTGTCAGTTGGGAGTAATTTTCTGAGGTGATAACGATGGCAAGTTCGTGGGTACTAAAGACTCGTCAGATGAGTGAAGCTGGTAAAGAGATTATGCTGAGAGAAGCACTAGCTTCACACATGAGGAGCACAAGGGATAGACAGTTATTCCATGAGTTACTCAAAGAACCACAACCTCTCAAGTATGTCTTCTCATTCTTCGCTGCCTTCTATCTTCATAGCTATCAAGGCGTTCGCCTTCTAAGTCCATCTGAAGAACCTGGTGCCGGAAGTGAGATGACAGATGAACTTGGGGATGAGGAACGGCATCAACTTGAGTTAGAAATTCGCCAGTTATATGCGAACAAACAGCGCGAAGAAATTGATGTAGCAAGAATCACAAGTGAATTAACAATCAGTCTTATTGATTCATTAGCAGGATCTGATTCATCTGATTCTGCAACCATTGAGAAGACTACCCAGTTAATTAAAAACGGCCTCAGCCAAATTCCTACTAATTACACCTCCAATCATGACATCGATCTAATATTGGAGATCACTGGTTGGGGTGATCAGTGGCGTAATGATCTCTATGTGAAAGCTTCGGGTCTAAAGGAGAGTGCTCTTTCACTTCGAGAAGAGTTACTTAGAAACCATCCCTCAGAGGTTCCTGAAACTTCAGTTTTACGAATGGGCATTGAAAAAATCTTTGGTAGAGTTGAATATGTAAAAGGTAGATTACTTGATGCTACTATTCCTGTGGACTGGACCACTATCTCAGCTGATGTAGCAACCAGATTCTGCAAACGTTCTACTGATTTCAAGGGATTAAGAAATTCACATCAGATACGACTTGCGTTGTTGGAAGTACTCGAGGAGGAATTCGACACTCCAACAACGCTTGAAGAGTTTGAGAGTAGACTTGGTGGTGCTGTTTCCAGTCGAATTGCAGAACTTCTGGGTACAGATGCTGAAACAATTCTAGACACATTCTCGAATCTGCTTCATGTAAGCATGGATGATATTCGTGCACAGTTACGTCGAAAAGGAATCAGTGATCCCACAGTCATTGGTCCTGGCTTACAAGCACTGACAACACAAACCGTAGCTGATCCCACGCAACCCCAAGTTAGCAAGGAGGAACTGGAACAACTTGAGAGATCGTTGAAAACATTAGAGAAAATGGAACGTATGCTGGATGGACCTGTGAAAGGACTGCTCCGATCAAAAGGATATTGGTCAGCAGAGCTTGAGAAAATATCAATCGATCTCTTCACCAAAGATAGAACCAAATTAGTCGGAATTGAAGTAGAAATTCTTGATGAACTAAAGAAAAAGATGCGTGTACCACCTCCAGAAGAAGTAGTGCGGCTCCTTAGTGTGAGGGAGCAGGTAAGAACTGGTGCTTTAAGTACATTGGGCATTTCCTCAGCTCGAGACTTCACTCAACAGAGAACTGAAGAAGAAACAGTTATAGCTTTGAGATTAGATATCATTTGGCACTTCACAATTGGAATTCTGACTAATCTCACCCGGGTTGTTGAATCATACATTCGATCGAAGCAAGATTTACTTCGAATAAAGGCTCTGCTAAAGAGCATCTATGAGGATACGGACACTGGTCTTCAATATCTGAGGGAGGAGATTCTTATTGATCTCGAATCCATGCGAATCTACGAGATGAAGGTGAACTTTCCAGAATTGGATGCGCAAACTATCTGTACTTGGATGCACGCTCGCTTATCAAATAAAGATATAATGGCTGCAAGGAAAGACCTTGAATCAAGTACAAGTCCTGTCTTTGCTGGTGTGGTAGAGAAATTCCTTGACATATCTAGTCTTGAGTTTGACAACTATGCAATTGCCTACGATATCATGCACCGATTTCTAAAACAGGAACGTCTTGAGAAACTTGCAAAAGAGGATTTCGCTTTCGAAGCAAAAGAAAAGGAGAAACGTAAGATTGAGTCGAAGAGGGAGGGCATTGATGTGCTTATGTATCTCCACAATAAGGCGCTCACAGTTTTTCGAGCTATAAATCGGGTTGGAACTAAGGGACTCGAATGGTCACAAAATGACACCACAAAATGTGCTAATCTACTGGCATACTATGTTAAGAATAATCGGGGTCGTTTAATTTGCACTGCTTGTGGAACCGTACCGAAAGACAATCAGTGTCAACAGCATGGTAAGAACTTCATGAAAGAATCGACAGATGTTGACAATCTTTCCATCTTCATCATGCGAGGTCTTTATGAGATCAAAGAAGGTTTGATTGGTGCTGGAAGGGGTGTAGAACCCATGCCATGGGACAAGGCAAAATCAACTGTTGACCGTGAAATCAGTTCATTAAAACGAAAAGGTAAATTGACATCAAAAACAAACCTCAAGCAGCTCATGCCTGGTGAGCTAAATTATGTAATTGGTCCATCTCTATGTGCAGTGGTAGGCAAATACTTCAACGAGTCACTTGTCTATGCTGCAAGAAGATCCGATATCGTGTAACTTGGCCTCAATCTGCTATGCTTGCTGAAATCCAATCTAGATAGTCTTTGGATCCCCACTTGATAGGTAAGATCACATACTCAGGCACTTCGTAGGGGTGTTTTCTCTTGATTGCATTCCATAAATCGTCTTTATGGTCCTCTTGTGTCTTCATAATTAGAAGAGACTCTTCATCAGTAACAATTTCATCTTTCCAGTGGTAAATACTCATAACACTAGCAACAATGTTGACACATGCGCAAACACGCTCCTCAACCAGACCTCGGGCAAGATCTTCGCTTTTGTCTTTAGGACAAGTTGTGAGAGCTACCACATAATCTGACATATTTAACCAAATGCAATGAGTCTATATAGCGACTTCTATTTTTCAACCCGAACGCATCAAGCGAAGGTCATTTATACAACTCCAAATTGCTCGGTATCCCGGTGATTCTGTGAGTAGATTCAAACCACAGGGCGTTATGCCTGCATTGGTGACACCATTCACTCGTGATGGAGACATTAGTGCTGAAGGATTCAAAGAAGTAATTGATTACACGATCAGCAAGGGTGTGACTGGAGTAGTTCCCGCAGGCACAACCGGCGAGTTTTCATACATGCGAACCGAGGAACGAAAGAAACTACTAAAGCTTACCGTGGAGTATGTCGATGGTCGTGTACCGATTGTTGCTGGAACAGGACTACATACAACTGAAGCCACTGTTAAACTAACAAAGTATGCAGCTGATCTTGGATGTGATGCTGCACTGGTTATCTCTCCATATTACATACGACCTGCTGACAAAGGTTACTATGAACATTATGAGGCTATTGCAAGCAAGGGTGAATTACCAATTATACTATACAATATTCCTCAATGTACTTTGGGCGTTCTTAATTCGAATGTAGTTGAGGATCTTTCTAAATTGGACAATATTGTTGGTATAAAAGACAGCAGTGGAAGTGTCCCCTATATTCTCGAATTGATTCAGAAACTCAAGGGAAAGATGGAGGTTCTCTGTGGTGCAGACGAGTGTTTCCTTTCTGCAGTAATTGCTGGTTCAAATGCCGCCATTATGGCTTCTGCAAATGTGATTCCTCATCTTTGGTTAGATATCATGAAGAAGGTTAAGGAAGGCAAGATTGAGGAGGCTGCTGAGCTTCAGAGAACGGCACAGACATTCGCTAGAATGGTGTTGAAGTTTGGAGCTGCGCCACCAGTTAAAGCTGCACTGAGGATGCTTGGAGTAAAGGCTGGAAGAAGTAGGATGCCATTGAATACGGGTGGAACCCTTACACCCGAGATAAAAGAAGAGATTCGAATCGAGCTAGAGAAGATGGGTCTAATTGAAGATATCATGCACACTCCAATCCAGAAAGAAATTCAGATTCTTAATTTTCTCACAAAACAGGGGATATCACTAGGTAACTCTTCTGAATTGAGAACAAGTAGCTCCTCAAATGACATGGTGTCCGTTGGAATTGTTGCTGGTTCAAAGAAAGGACCATTAGGTGAGGCTTTTGTTCGACTCTTGACGACTCCTAAGATTGGACATGAGGCACTGACAGTCATTCTCGAACCTAATCTGTCAGTAAAACCCAGCAGCCTCATGCTTCCTGCAAGAAAGATTGAATCCATGCGACAGGCTTCCCTATTCTATGGACCAGTGCAGTCTGGAACAGCTAAAGCTTTTGCTAGTTTTCTTGAGGCAGGAAAGATTTCCAAGGACTCTGTGAATAACGATGTAGCAATTCTGGCATTGGACATTGATCTAAACTTGAGAGATCGCCGTGAAATTACTGATGCTGCACAACAAGCAGTGGAAACAGCACTGAGAGGAATATGGAGGTGAAACATATGTCTGAAGAAGAATTTCGTTTTCAGGGTGTTTACCCAGCACTCGTGACTCCTTTTGATGAGAATGGCGTGAACGAGAAACAGTACCGTGGACTTATTGACTACGTCATAAAGAGTGGTGCAACTGGAATTGTCCCCTGTGGTACAACTGGTGAATTTACTAGCATGACATTCGCAGAAAAGGTAGAATGCATTCGAATAGCTTGTGATGCTGCAAAAGGTCGAGTTCCTGTCATAGCTGGAACAGGAGCTGCTTATACTGGTGATGTTGTTAAACTGACTAGGAAAGCAGCAGAATTTGGTGCATCAGCAGCTCTAGTTGTTTCACCTTACTTCCTAAAACCATCCGACAAGGAAATCTATGACCATTTCGAGAGAGTTGCCAACAACAGCGACATTCCACTTTTTGTGTATAATATACCTCAGGTTACAGGTGTACCAATTCATTGGACACTGATAGACGGTCTCAGAGACATAGATGGAGTGATCGGATTGAAGGATTCCAGTGGCAATCTTGTGAATCTGACAACGATTCTTGTCAGAAAACCTGAGAACTTTCAGGTTGTCATTGGTCACGATGAAGTGGCATTGCCAGCTCTTGCTTCTGGATGCAATGGTGCAATTCTAGCCAGTGCAAACGTATTTCCTGACAGATACATCAGAATGCAGGCTGCTCTTGCAAATGGCGATTTAAAGGAGGCTCTTATAACCCAGAGAAGCATTCAGAAGATTGTCCGGATATTTGTAAACCACGGAGGAGGTCTTGCAGTCAAGGCTGCACTCAACATGATGGGTGTACCTGTTGGCCTTGCAAAGCTTCCACTCCAGATTGGAGATGCACTAGGATACGAGATGTTAGATGAGATTCGTATATGTCTTGAAGACCTTCAGCTGATTCCACGAGGAGAAGTTACTTTCAAGATGGGTGATCGAACACTTGTAAGCGAAACCTATCCCAAAGCGATTGGTATGGTTCCTAATGTTGTTGAAGATCTCACATTGCTTCATGGTGAGGCTCTATTTGGTGGTGGAACTGATATTGCTCATGTTGACCTAGTCATGGGAATACGTAACGGTCCAATGGGTGCTGCTCTAAAGACCGCAGGAAAAATAGTTGAAGACACGCATCCATCCAACGTCATCAAGGATCTTGAACTCACAACAGTTTTTGCGCCTACTGTTACGATAACGTCCGAGAAGCACAAGAAGATGGTTTATGAGGCTGCTCAGAAGGCTGTAGCTGACGCTGTACGTCGAACCATCACAGACACTATAATCCCTGAGGAACTGGTTCCAGACTTAGTAATTGCAGTGAACGTCTTTGTGCATCCGAGTGCAGCTAATCCAACTCGAGTTCACATTAACAACTTCATCTCTGTAAGACACGCACTTAGGCGTGCGATTGAAGGAAGACAGAGTGTGAAAGAGATTATTGCAAGGAAGGATTCTGCTCGTCATCCGTTTGCATACAATCCCTAGCGATTCTCTATCTTGGTGTTATTGACTCCAATTGACTTTAATCTAGAGAAATTTTTCACACATTCAAACCTTCTTGGCCATTTGTTAAGCCAATGAAAACTTCTATGTAACTGCTGAACAGCGTTGGTGCAGTGTAATCATGTACTTAATTAGCTCTATCGAGAAATTGCAATAGAATGAGTTTTCAAGCCATTAGAACGACTCGATTTATCGAGTTCTCCTATATATACTGGGAAGTGTATCATACTCTCAAGTCTTGCATCCCTCTTAGACTGTCGCACCACCACGCATCCGTCGGAGTTAGAAGCATTGGCCGAAACCTACGTCATCCCAATGAGAAAGATCCCCTCCAGGAAATTGCGTAAGACTGTGAAAATCTTCATGAGGGAGGAGGATGTATCACTCTTTGATGATGCAGGGCAGGAATTCGGAGTTATAATCGAGAAGAATCAACTTGTATTGAAACCAGGAGTATAGTCTTCAAAATGGACTGGAGTGTCCAAATCTCTCTCCCCCCGCCTTGGTTTCGGCCATACCTTCGTTTTTGTATCTAGATAATTAGAGTGGCAAATCTCAGCTGCTCACCGTGTCTTCATAGCACATGCTCAGTCAGGGGTAACCGCTTCACTGATTGGCCACAGATAAAAAGAGTCTATTTCCCCTAAAAGTTGTATGCATTAATGATAAGAAGAGTGGCAAATCTCAGCTTGCTCTTGGCTCTTCATCGCCGAAGCTCAGCCAGGGGTAACCGCCTCACCGAAATGCCACGGGAAGAAAATAGTCGCTTTCTCCTAAAAGTTGTATGCATTCACGACAAAGGAAATGACAAATCATTCATCTTGTACTTTGTATAAACGACCTTTGTTTCTCCTGCTGCTTTTCCCACTTTTTGCGTTCTGAACGAAGGTGGAAAATATGTACATCCTTGTAGATTAGACCTTCCTCTTTCGGTGGTAGACTTCTTTCGATACGTTCTTTTTCAGGTGTATAAATGAGAGAATCGCCAAATTCAGCAACATTGGCGAAGAAACAATAGGCGTAGATGGATCTACGGGCATCAAAATGGGCTGCTTTGAAGTCTGCTGTGACTGGTGTGAATGCTGGGTTGAAAACTATATCAACTGGAGGTTCAAAGTTCTTTAGCTCCACCCTTAGATCCATGTCCAGAAAGTCTCGACATATGACAATTGCAATCCTTCCAAACTCTGTGTCGCAAACAATAGTTCTCCTAGGAAGTATTCCAGTTCCTATTCCCTCTGTGAATCTTTCACCTCTATAGTGAATAATTGCTGGAATGTGCTTCTCCTGGTTCCAAAGGATGCCCTCTGGACCTATGACCACGGAGAGGTTCTGCTTTGTTTCATCGTCATGATATGAACCTGGAATTATGTACATGCTGAAACCCTCTGCTAAGCGAATTATCTCTTCTAGTAATTCCTTATGGTTTAAGTCGATGGTCATTTCCGGGAAGAGTAGAATATTGACGCCTTCTCGGTGAGCGAATTCTATCATGTTTATGATTCTGGATTTTACAGATTCGACTTTATCCTGCTTAAGACCTAGAAAGCCTTTGGCCTTCATCTCAAAGAATTCGTTTAGTATATCACCTGCTTTGGACACTACTATCTGAGCGATGCCAACCCTGCACTCCTTTCTTTGAATACTTGCTTGTTCTTCAAGTAGGTTCTTGTAGATGAGTTCGTATTTTTTCTGACTCGTTTCTTCTCTGACCATTGTTGCTCTTTCGGTGAACTGACGAACTTCCCCTATTCTTGGAGAGAGACTGGTTTCTGTAGGACAAGAAGGAGCGACAATGCCTAATGTGCTTCTAGAGATAGATGGTTCTGTTATTATGTCTAAGGCAGAAACTAGAATACGCTCTTCTTTTTCGACCATATCTAAGCGGCCTAAAATCTCTCTCTCCTTGTGCTTATGCCCTGATTTGCTGAAGAGTTCAGCCGCTGACTTCAGATATTTAGTTGCGATTTTTAGGAATTTCTTCCTTTTTTCAATATCCAACTCCTCATCCGTTTTGATAAAGTGCCATGTTGCATCGAAATAGGTAGATGTTGCTAGAGCCCAATCAGCTCCGCCATCGTAACCACCTTTCCGATAGGCAGATGCTGCCTTTCTAAGTATCGTCTTGATCTTTGGATAGAGTAGTGCTTTGACATCTGTTTCAGTTGGCTCGTCAAATTTGCATCCGTGTTCTAAAGCCTTACAAAAGGCTGAGTTGCCTGTAGCTAGCAGTTTCAGTTTAGTATCAGTGAAGAGCTTGCTGGCTTTGGTGAATAGGCTTGCTGCTTCTGCGAACTTGTCTGCGTCATCGTAGTTCTCTGCAAGCTCCATGCTTTCCCAAGCTCTGCAGAGGTTGTATACAG
>JAEOUL010000270.1 GCA_016839345.1 Candidatus Thorarchaeota archaeon
AAAATAGTAACAGGGCCAAGCGGCCCTGGTTGAGTAAATGAACTGTGGACCTACGCTGGTAGGATCACAGTATCAATGACGTGAATGACACCATTACTTGTTTCGATGTCGGCCTTCACAACCTTTGCGTTGTTTACCTTGACTCCAGACATAGTGTCGATATTGATGTCCTGCCCTTGAACTGTCTTGGCCTTTTTCAAGTTCATGACGTCCTTTGACATGACCTTACCTGACACTACGTGATAGGTCAGGATTGAAGTGAGCTTCGCTTTGTCTTTTAAGAGAGACTCCACGGTGCCCTCTGGGAGCTTTGCAAATGCCTCATCAGTCGGTGCGAAGACTGTGAACGGACCCTCGCTCGTGAGTGTGTCTACAAGATTTGCTGCCTCAACGGCTGCTACAAGAGTCTTGAAGCTGCCGGCCTCTATAGCTGTTTCTACAATATTTTTCATAATTATCACCAAAAGTATGGTTCAAAAGTCTAATTTTAACAATAGTTAATCTACTTATATGCTTTATCACAGAGGCGATTTTCGTTTGCACTCCAGTTATTTGACCCGGGTTCGAATCCCGGCGGAGGCGCCACCTCATTTTACTCTCAAGTGTTAGAGAATGAATTATGAATGTTAAATAGAATCAATTTCCCTAATCTTGTTTCTGACAATATCAGGAAGGGTTGTTTTCTTTGAAGACTTGTAATCATATGCCACCATTTTAGATTCGCCAAGCGCAGCAATCCCCTTGGATTTACTCTCGATAATGTACTCCATTATGAAATGGGTTGGCTCGATAGAGGTTACACGAGTACCTACAGTTATGATATCAGGATAAAACAGGGGTTTAATGAATTTAGCAGAGATATTAGCCAAAATTGGACCTATAGAATCCTTCTCCATGGTTTCAATGAACCCGACTTTCTCAAAATATTTTATACGAGCAGTTTCAAAATATTTGAAGAATTTCGTATTGTTTACATGTTTGAAAGCGTCCATATCTCCCCAGGCAATGGGGATTTCAACTGTGGTGTTAAAATCATCTAATGATGTCATATACAACACTTCTAAGACAATTTGAAGACACTTTCTGTTTGACCTTATACATATTACTTCACTAGGCTCCTCCCACATAGTGACTCAGATAAGGAGGAACAGTATATCTCATGAATCATGTTGACCATCATCGAGATGCTGATTAATCATAATTCATTGTGCAGAGGTCCACTTTTGCAGACTTTGGAACAACTCGATTCGGAAGATGTCTTGAACCCGACAGGTGCTGTGAGGAGATCGGTACGGGACATCTTGGTCCATATCATGAATGCGGAGAAGTATTGGATTACATTTCTGAAAGAATCAGACTATCAAATGAGTAAACCGGAGGAGTTCCTAGACATTCAAAGCATCAGAGATGAATGGTTGAAAGTTTCAGCTGAAACAGATGAGTTCATCAGAAACCTGCCAGAAGATCACCTTCTTCATGTAAGAAGTGTGAGAATAGGAGAACGAATAATTAGCTTTACAGTTGCCAAGGCTCTGCTTCATATGGCAACACATGAGATACACCATCGAGGTTTCTTGATAGGTCTGATTAGACACAAAGGATTAGAACCACCAGATGTCAATATGTTATAGTTGGGAAGTTGAATCAAATGACAGAATTCCTAGACATATGCTATGAATCGATAAAACAGCAAGAACTAGCAATCCCAAGAACTCTGAATGCCGTAGATGAATCGGCAATGTCAGTGCTTGAAAGAGCAAAACAAATTGTTTTTGTTGGAAGCGGGGACTCATATGCTGCGGCAGATTACGGTAGATGGGTATTCCTGAATGTGGGATTCAGAGCCTTTGTTGTATCACCGGATGAAATTGGTTATTTCCCTCTTGATGAGGACACAGTTGTAATTGGGATTTCAGCCTCAGGCAGGAGTCTGGTAACAATCGATGCCCTCAAGAAAGCTAAGTCGAAAAATGCGAAATGTGTTGTACTTACTGATAATGAAAATGGAACAGCCTCAAATGAGGCTGATTATATTTGGGTGACAAAATCGGGAGTTAGAACCTACAATACAAGCCCCCAAGCCACCACCACATCTGCAATGGTATACTTGTTAGCTGTTTCAGCTGTAGTCAATGACGGATCTGAAGAGAACATTCAGCAAGATATTGAACAGTTAAGGAACATCGGAAAGGAATTAGTCACTTGGGCTGAATCAGAAGGAATAGCAATCTCTCAACTAACAAGCTCCAATGTTCCAATATACCTCATAGCTGAAGGGCCAAACCATGTGGCTGCACAAATTGGTATGATGAAATTCAATGAACTCTCGGTTTTGAAGGGAATTGCTGTTATACGAGAAGAGTTTCGACATCACTATGTTCTGTCAATCAATAAGAATGAGAGTGCCGTACTGGTTACAGGAAGTCCTGTTGATGAATCTGATAAAGTCTACATGAGGGCACTAACTGATTCGTTGGGAATGAGAGCTTATCATCTTCATCCCAATGAGAAATTAGGAATCAAACTCCCTCTAGTGCAGGCCATTCCAAACACGATTGCGCTTCAATTGGCTGCATATCATTCTGTCTTAAAATACGACCCGAAAAAGAGTGGTTTCAAACAACCCAATATTGATGCTTTCAAAATATACTAGGATTCTATTATTGCTTGATGGCGAAAGGTAACTAAGGGGGAAGCAGGAATCACAACCTGTGACAAATGTGCTTAATCTCTTGACTGATATTGAAACATCAGACAGACGAAAAGAGGTTGCAGAGTATATCAATGCTCATCCAGATGAGTTTAGAGAGGTGCTCATTTCTGTCTTTAAGGGTCCATCAGATAGTATGGAAAAATCGAAACAGCACATTCTTGATATTGTCGACCTTCTGAGAACAAAACTCGCAATACAGGTGATAGAACAAGCGGTTGTGGACGATGATTCGCGTATAAAGATAAGAGGGCTCCAAGCCGCATATCGAACCCGAGTAGATTCGTTCAATCCTCAGCTTTTGGATATTCTTGCAGATACGAAAGAAGTGTTTGAAGTGAGAAAATGGATAGTCCATATACTGGGAAGCACAGATCCTGGAAGTTATGGTAGAACTTTGAGAAAGATGGCACGGGATAGTCATGAGGATGTGAATCTCAGGAAAGAAGTCATCTTTGCTCTGACAAAAGTGGCAGATGATGAAACCTTGGGTACACTTTGTGCCCTTTTGGGGGACCCCAATTTGGAGATACGGGAGTCAGGAGCGTGGGCACTGAGTAATATGAGAGTTCCTGAGTCAATCAACTGCCTTCTTGCAGCGCTTGAGGATGAATCAGAGAAGGTGAGAGACTGGGCAATTCGTGGACTCAGAGATATTGATGACACCAAGGCACTACAGGGACTAGCTGATGTAATGGCACGAGCCGCTCCAGATGAACAGGTTCGTATGATTCGTCTGGTAGTAGAAAGGAAATCAGAAATTATTCTCAGAGCAATTACGGAGCTTCTTGGTTCAGAGGATGTCGAAGTGCTCCGAACAGCATCTTGGGCTATTGGAGTTTCTCCCTATCCACCAGCAGTGCCAGCATTAAGAGACCTCATGGAGCATGAAGATGAACAGGTTCACTACTATGCGAAGGTAGCACTTGTTAGGAGCGGAGGAATCGATCCTACAGATGTCCATCTTTGAGCATGACTACATCATTCCTTGATAGAGTCCTCCATCAACAAGCAGCAGTGAACCGTGAATATAACTTGAAACAGGGCTGAGAAGGAACGCACATACTGGTCCAAATTCTTCGGGTTTTCCCATCCTGCCTAAGGGGATTCTGGCATTGATGCTCCCCTCTGCAGATTCGGATGCTGACATGAGCTCCTCTACTCTTTCTGTGTAGATATAGCCAGGACAGACTGCATTCACACGAATATGGTCAAAGGCTAGTTCGGATGCAAGTGTGCGCATCATGCCGATGACGGCAGGACGAATTGCATTGGACAAGAGTAGGTTGTTGATAGGTTGTTTTACTGAAATTGATGTACTATAGAGAATCGAGGGGGAATCAGAGTTCTTGAGAAGAGGGACTGTTTCACGTGTCAGCCATACTGCACTCATCAGTGTAAGATCGATAGCTTTTCGCCAGTCATCATCTGATAAGACTGAAAATGTGCCAGGGGGTGGTCCTCCAGCATTGACAAAGAGACCATCTATGTGCAGTGTTTTTGAGCCTATATTCTTCACCAGTCGTTTGATATCCTCCAGCTTGGATAAATCAGCCACAAAGTATTGTGCCCGTTCTCCAAGTGTGGAGGCTGCTTTCTTCAGTGATTCTTCATTACGACTGCAGATAATCACATCAGCTCCTTCGTCTACAAGAGATCTAGCCACACTGAATCCCAAGCCTCGGGAGGCTGCTGTCACAAGAAATGTCCGGTCTGTTAAGTCGAGATCCATGGTCTAGCCTATACCATAGTTACTGATAAGAAACACGGCATTTGGATTTACTCTTACATGGATACAGGAAATACTTGTTTCTCAGTCCTCGCCCCAAGAGTTATCTCAAGGTGTAGGAATGCTGAGCTAAGACGCTGAAAGTCTCTCGGCACTGTGAATTCTCCAACTTTTAGAGTCGCCAGAGCATTCTCAATCTTGCGTATTGAGAGACCTTTGTTGTCTTTAGAGTTGAAAGCGATGAGCACTTTGGTATCGTCAGGATCCGGTATTTTGTAGACTGACTGACACTTGATTCCCTTATTTTCGAGTGCGTGCTTGATTTTTGCCTCTATTGCCTTCATTGTTCAAATGCACCAAGTATTCGTACTGACCAGGGTAGTTAAGCACCTGTATTAATAGCGTAATACTTGGTCATAGCGCCAAAAGGTTCTCATGATTTCCGAGTGAATGTCTTAACATTTGCTTTCTTGCTTTCATCCTTCGTTTGATAAATGGCTGATGAAAAGGTTAGGTGAGTGTGAGAAAGATGGACGAGGAAGGATTTCGAAAATATCTGACAGACAGGGACCAACCTATTCCTGAAGAGGAGATTGTAGGGAACATAGAGATGGTAAAGAGATTCGAGGAGTTTCTGAGGCAGTTTGGAAAAACACTTGAAACTGCATCCGATGAAGAATTTAGCAGATTTTCAAAGGTCTTGATTGAGGAGGGTTCTAACACCTATCTCAATTATGCCGCTTTGTCCCGTTATGCTTTCTTCATTAGGAACATGGACCTTTTCTTGCCGGTTCTAGCAATCTTTGATGGAGGAGAAGTGATGAATGTTCTCCATGAAAGACTGGGTGAACATGTTGGAAATGAGAAACGTGATGAGATTCTGCCGAAGGAGAATCTACCTCCCTTGGGTATGCCAGATACTGAGAAAATGAGGTTCACCAAGGATGTGTTAGAGCGAATGGAAAAAGTCCTGAGTCCCTCAGACTGTAAGAGAATCTTGGCTGATGTTGCACACGGACTACCCCGTGACTTCAGAAAAGGGGAACGTGAGAAGTTCCTCAAGGCTGGTAGTATTGATGAGTATCTGAAACAGAAACGAGAAGATGCTATCGCAGAATTAGAGAAGCACAGGAATGAGGGCACATTATTCTACAATCAATACATCACCGACGAAGTTGTTGAGTTTGTAAAAAGTCGATCTGATGTCTTGAGTGGTGAAAGAAGGGGAAACACCATCTATCACACAAAGATTCCATACATGGTT
>JAEOUL010000271.1 GCA_016839345.1 Candidatus Thorarchaeota archaeon
TGTTGCAATGTTGGGTACTGCTTGTGGGAAAGGAATGTAGGCAGCCTTTCTCATCTTCAGACCCAAATCATACTCATTCGGCACTTCTATAGGACATACTCTTTGACAGTCTCCACAGCCGGTACATCTGTCAGCATTCACACGCCGAGTGTGTTTGAGGACCTTCACTTGGAAATCACCCTGTTTGCCGGTGACTTCAGTGACATCCGAGTAACTTAGAATCTCGATGTTGGGATGACGTGAACAGTCCACCATCCATGGTCCTTGGATACACATGCTGCAGTCCAAGGTAGGGAATGTTTTGTCCAGTTGAGACATGTGACCTCCAATAGAGGGGTTCCTCTCAACAAGAAACACTTTCACACCCATATCCGCTAGATCTAGGGCAGCTCGCATTCCTGCAATTCCTGCTCCGATTATGACAACTGGCTTCGATGAGGGCTCTGCCATTATTTCGTCACTCCGTGGAGATGTTCGACGGTTCTAGAATGCCCGATAAAATGTTTCCCATCGGACAGTGCGTGAAGGGATGGTTATCTCGGTAGATGATTGGCGCCAAAGCTTGAGAATTAACTATTTCTAATGAGTGAACTTAATATTACAGTGATAACGTCCTGAGATTATGAAAGCAACAAGGCTCTATACTCGAGCTTATCTCACACGCATCAAGTACCGAGAGGTGGCTGAACGTGTGGATGACCTCAGTAAAATAGAGGTTGTTGATTTTTCACCTCCAGTCAGAATTCATTCCAGCTGATTTCTCATCGATTTCTACTCAGTTTAGTGATAATCTCGAATTGTTCTGAAGTGTCTTAAAGTGTTAAAGCGCAAAAGAGGATTTATGGGCTCCTTTTTGGAACTCGGTTCTGTAGGTTCCTTAATTGTCATTATATATGGAAAGAAGATAGGAAGTCTTGGTGAACAAATAATTGAGAATCAAGACCATGTCTAGAAAGGCTTTGTTTTTTGCGATGTTTATCTTACTTGTTTCTTCAATCGTAACTGCGAATGCTTTCACAACTAGTAGCGATGAAACAACGACAACCACAGAACCTGATGAACCTGATGACGACTCACATGAACCTGAAGAATATCGTGATGATGATGGAAGAGCTTGGATACAGACTGATATCATGACCGTCATGTTAGATCCCGATTTACCTTCGTATCAGTACTGGTATACACTAGATGAAAACGGGAGTCTAGCGCGTTTTATGGTCAACTTCATGATGATTGTGGAATTTGAGGATACAAACGGTGATGGAGTCTATCAACCGGATGAAACCCTAAACTTCGCTCCACTTGATGCCTTTGAGTGGATTTTGAAGACTGGTGCCATCACTGATAAAGATGGTAATAACAAAGAGGTCTACGCCTCATACACTAAGGGTGGTTTTAGTGATGATTGGGAGGATGATTGGTTCGAGGACTGGATGCCGGGCTATGAAATTGAGAGTCCCGAAGAGGAACCATTCACTTATGCCTCAGAGGGGGAGGAAGAGAATCATAATTTCACTCAGTTTGGAGAACTGACCCTGCAATTTTATGCGCACGTCTACATGAATGACTACAATGGTACAGTAACAGACGATGAAGGAGTTAAAGCAAACTACACCGTTGCCGCAGGTGTTGAGCTCAAGATTGACATTGAGATTGGAAACTTTCCATTCACCTCAAACACATCCAGTGTCGCAATCTTGAATTATCTAAGGGAAGACATAGCCTCAAGTGATGATGTGAATCACTATTTCATTCTGCATGAGGCGTCTGGCGACAATGATCATGAGTCGGAGGACGAGATGGAAGATCTCGGAGAAGAGTTTCATGATGACCTGAATGTTGAGGTCCAAGAGATTTCATTTGTCGAGGCATCTACTGATGAAACTCGTGGGTTCTATCGTTGGCTTGACAAGGCTGTCGTGACTCATTTGAATGGTTCAAAGGAGGCAGTTGATGTGAGTGCATCATTTTGGACGGATGGGAATGGATTGCTTCTTTTCCTCGCTTATCCGAACTTCAACGGAGGATCCATACTCCATGATCCTTCTATACGCTTGATTGAGAGTGCGTCACCGTATATTCCCCCTACGCCATTAGATATGCCTGTAATGTCTGCTGCAATTATATCATCGGTCATAATTGTGGTAGCAGTTGGCTTTACTCTCAAGCGCCGTTAATACCACCTAGGAGGGAGTCTTCTCCCTCCACCATATTTTGTAACAATGAACCGGAGTATTCAAAGAGCATAACACATAATTGTGGATATGGTTTCAATGGTTGGAAACAAGCGCGCATTGATAATATTCGGATTCCTACTTGCCATCCTTCTTGTAGGAGGACCAGTTTCACAAGTTAGAGGACAGGCAAGTTCGCAGGACTTGATTATGACAAATATGAATGTGATAGCAACCTTGGGAACTGAATGCACAACATCACTTACCATTGAGTCTGAAGTGATAAACATAGGTTCATCAGCACTTGATTACTTTGATCTGAGAATTGATGTGAGAGATCTCAATATAACCAGCGCTACCCTAAATGGAACAATTGCTGTCACTACAATTATTTCAGAGAGTAATTACAATCTAATCAGAGTTACACCATCGTCACAGATGGCCATAGGATCGAAATTAATCCTCTATCTAAATCTCTCAACAGATTGTCTTCAAGAGCATGTTGGACTAAATGAAGATGAAACTATGGACATCAATCACTTGATCTACTATATCCGACCACTGTATGAAGTCAGAAATCTGACTTTCACTGCGATCCTACCAACTCATGCAATTCTCCAATCTGATGCCGCTGCGCCGTTGTTCCCAAATCCTACAATGAATTTCACTGACGGCTATCGACCAATCTATATCTGGTACAGAAATCAGATGCTACCAGGACAAGAGGTTGCATATATCATCAAGTACCAAATTCCAGCTGCAATACTTCAAACTTCACCTACACAGCTTGACTCTGTAGCACTTGGAGTTATGTTTCTCATAATTGGGGCTGTTGCAATTCTCTTCATCGAACGAATTCCAGTAATTTTGAGGAAATTTCAGACAAGGACAATAATAGCTCCGATTAGGCTCTCAAAACAGGAGGAACAGGTCCTCGATTTTCTATCAAAGAAAGGCGGTTCTAGTCCTCAGAGAGATATCTATGAAGAGCTAGATATGTCTCAATCATTGGCAAGTACTGTCTTGACTACCCTTGAGGAAAGAGGATTAATTAAGCGACTAAGGACTGGAAGAGAGAATATTGTCCACTTGATGGACGAGTAATGCTATGTCTTAGCTTCGATACCAAGTCGTTCCCAATTAGGAGCGTTTTTCCTTTGCATGTACTGTAAATGAGTCGTGAATCCGAACTCATCAGGTTCATGACCGAATGCAAGTGCAAGGAGTTCAACCACATGTAAGACATCGAAGTGGTATTCTGACTCAAAGTAGTTCTGAATCTCCACCTGTCCCATGTCTAATTGAAGTTCACAGAATGGACAAGGTGTAACAATGATATCTGCTCCACCGGCCTCAATTATACTATCGAATTTCTGTTTCGTGAACTCCAAAGCAATCTTAACGTCTGCAGTCCTGACGGCTCCTCCAGCTCCACAACAAATCAACTCATCTTTGTAAGGAACATATTCTGCTCCAGATGTTTCACACAGATCTCTGAAAATATGCGGATGCTCAGAGTCATCTTTCTTTTTGATTTGTTTGGGGCGCATCCAGTGACATCCTGGATGAAGAGCCATTCTGACACCTGTGAACGGGCGTGTTACACGTTTTCGAATCTTCTCGAGACCTACTTGTGAATAGAGAGCATCAACATAGTGCCAAACCTCAATCGTTCCCTTGAATTCACGATCAATCACTGCTAGATTTTCATTGACTGCATAGCGGAGTTCATCATCTTGTTTCAGTTCATGGTTGGCATCCCAGAGACTGGCGAAACATCCGTTACATCCTGTAGTAATTGGATGACCTCCAGCTTCAGCGATTGTCAAATTTCGAGCGGCAATAGTTGCCCATGTCACACGATCAAACGAGCCAAAGACTCCAGGCGCAGGACAACAAGTTGCGCCCTCCATATCAAGAAGACCAATGTCTAAATCCTTGAATATGAGTTTCACTGCACTCTCGATACTTGGATATCGATGAGGGATTATGCAACCCAGAAAATGATAGAATGACTGTTTTGCCAAGATTATTCCTCCTTCTCCTCTTTTTCAGCGACAAGTTTGTCAAAACCAGTCTTCTTTGCAATTTTCTTGATTTCCTCAATTGCCTCAGGATATCTACTAGCATTTGGTGGAACTCGTTCAATACCAACCTTTTCTCGTAGGTTCTCCCATGACTCTTTGTCCAATGGGACTGCATGACCTGCCTCAAGGACTTTCAGAGCAGTCTTTTGATGTGGAACTAGCATGTATCCCTCAGCAACTGCAACATTCCGGATTGCTTTAATTACATCCGTAGGCATGACATCTTGAGGACATCTATCTGTACAAGTATAGCAAGTGGTACAATACCAGAGTTCAGGAGCTGAGATGCATTGTTCCTTTAAACCCAATAGTGCCTTACGAATTATCCCGCGAACTAAGTAGTTGGTTCGAGCTCCTGCTGGACAACTGCCACTGCAAGTTCCACATTGGTAGCAGTTCTGAATATTTGGACCACCGGTCTTCTTAATCATCTGAACGAAGGAGTCATCTGGAATGTCAATAACGATTGCGGGTTTTTCCTCAGCACTAGTCAATATAATACACCGACTGCGCGCTGGACTTGCTTTTCGAACTTAAATCCATTGCCGAAAGGTCGTTAAGTTCATTCAGTCATTAACAGATGACAATAGCGATGTTATGCCCAAATCATGATAATGAAGAGAGAATCATATCTCGTTCAATCGGTGTCTGTTCAAAGTGCGTCAGGAGGGGCACTTTGGAAGTGGCACAACAAACTCATGAAAAATTAAGATATCGTGATGGTTTAGTACCAGTCATTCCATCAACAGGAGAGTTTGTATGTGGTGAATGTGGAAATCATTGTCGAATGAACGAAGGGGGTATGGGTTTCTGTAACATACGAATAGCCAGTGGAGGAAAAATCGTTGATAGATATCCCGAAAAAGCAGTTGTTTCATGGTATTTTGATCCATTGCCAACAAATTGTGTTGCTGATTGGGTTTGTTCAGTCACATCAGAACGAGAGCTTGGAATAGGAAAACAACGCCTCAAGAATCTCGCTGTTTTCTACGGTTCATGTAATTCAGACTGTCTCTTCTGTCAGAATGCTAGCTATAGAGTCATGATGGCCAAAGGAGAACCATTAATGACAGCGCAAGAACTTGCTGATGTTGCGGATGACTTTACTGCGTGTGTCTGCTATTTTGGGGGCGACCCTTCAACGAACTCCGAACATTCCGTTAATACATCACATCTTCTAAACGAAACTAGGGCAGTCAAAGTCTGTTATGAAACAAACGGAAATATCTCGAAGAAATGGCTCAATCCAATTGCCAGTGTTGTTGATGCAACTGGCGGCACGCTCAAGTTCGACCTCAAAGCTGTGACTCCAGAAATCTATCGGGCACTCACGGGAGTTTCGAACAATGCTGTCTTGAGAAACTTCAGAGAACTCGCATTATCAAAAAGGGAACGAGAGAAGGAGTTTTTGGTTGCCAGTATACTACTTGTTCCAGGATATATTGACATCCCTGAAGTTAGGAAAATCTGTGCATTCATTGCAGAGATCGACTCCACAATCCCTACAGCTCTTCTAGGTTTTAGTCCACATCATGCAATGAGTGATCTACCAAGGACAAGCATGACTCATGCGCGTGCAGCGCTTGATGCTGCAAACGACGAGGGATTGAATAACGTGAGAATAGGTAATCTAGGATTGCTTGGGAGAAATGATTACAGGTTTTTTTAATCGGACATCTCAATCCTTATATTCCGCTAAATGAGGGACGCAACTAGTGACAATAGAGGATTCATAATGACTGAAGACATCTCACCTGAATTGATCAACAATGGGGATGTTGATTCAGGATTCGTGGACAAAATCGTTGAAGCTGGAGCAGAAAGGATTCGGACCTGTATTCAATGTGGAACATGTTCAGCGGTCTGTCCGAGCGGCCGGCGAACAGCTTTTAGAACAAGAGAAATTATTCGAAAAGCACTCTTGGGTCTAAAGGAAGAGGTGTTAGCAAGCTCAGACCTTTGGCTCTGTTCAACTTGTTATAATTGCCTAGAGAGATGCCCTAGGCAAATCAAAGTAACAGATGCAATCCTGATTATGAGGAATATGGCTGTGAATCATGGTTTCATGTTGCCGGAGCATCGCAAGACATCTCTGAAACTTATTTCCACAGGTCATGCAGTTCCAATTGATGATGCCAATAGAGAGATGCGGAAGAAATTAGGTCTAAAAGAAATTCCACCAACTACTCATTCCAATGCTGCTGCTCTCAATGATGTACAAGAGATTTTGAACAAAACTGGATTCAAGAAATTGATAGAAGATCAAAAGAAGGAGAACGACTGAATTGACAGGAACACAAACTTACTCCTTCTTTTTGGGATGTGTGATGCCAAACCGGCTTCCGAATCTGGAAGCAAGCATTCGGCTAGTTTTGCCAAAGCTAGGAATCAATCTTGAAGATTTAGAAGGGGCGAGTTGTTGTCCTGCACCGGGAGTAATCCGATCGTTCAACGAGTCAACTTGGTTGGCTCTTGCATCAAGAAATCTTGCATTAGCTGAAATGTCAGGTCATGACCTTATTACTGGATGTAATGGCTGTTATGCAACATTCAAAGAAGTCTTGGCAGAGATCCATAATCATCCAAAAAAATTGAGGGAAATTCGGAAAATCTTCAAAGGAATGAATATCAAGTTCAGTGGAAAAGCTGAAGCAAAACACATTATCGAGGTGTTAGCTGATCTCAACCCAGATGTGATTCGAAAAGCTGTCACTCGAAAATTAGATGGGATCAAGGTGGGCGTTCATTATGGATGTCATCTTCTCAAGCCAAGTAAGAACAGGCCCTGGAAAAAGACGCAGAGGCAAACATTTCTTGATGAGCTGGTGGATGCGACAGGAGCGAAGAGCATAAAATACAAGGACAAAGACCTCTGTTGTGGAGCTGGTGGAGGCGTTCGGGGGAGTCAAGTAGATCTCAGTTTTGATATCGCTCAAGAAAAGCTTGACAATCTAATTGAAGCAGAGGTTGACTGTATTGTTGATGTTTGTTCGTTCTGTCATCTACAATATGAAACCGCACAAGTACGGATTAACAAAGAGCTCAGAAAGAAGAAATACAACATACCAGTCATATACTATACACAATTACTCGGTCTCGCAATGGATTTGGACCCTACAGAACTAGGACTGAATGAGCATATGGTGGACACGCAACCTCTACTTAACAAGATACTTGATTAGAACCACTTTCTAGCAGCATAGTAAACAACTAAAGCCATAACTCCACTTGAGATTAAGAGTATAGCCACAAAAGCTAGAATTCGTGGTTCAATACCTGTTGGTCCTGTGTGTGTTGTTGTTGTTGTTGTTTCTGTTGGTGTTGTGGACGTCGGTATCGATCCAGCTGAGAATGCTGTGTCGGATCTATCAGATGAAAAATAGATACTATCAGTGGCTCGAACCTCAACAATGTATGTGTCTTTTTGATCCAAATTTGAACAGTCCCATTCAAACCATGTCTGATTGATTGAAGTTGTTAGAGTATCAAAGGACGTTCCTAGGTTATCTGAAACAAGAACATCAAAGATCAATTCATCATCTATGTTGACATCGGAGGCAGTCCAAGTGATATTATGTAACGATGTCCAACTTTCACCCCCGTTTGGAGATATGATTCGGACCAAAGGTACGAAGAAGTTCCCAATGTACACATTTAGGAATTCTTTACTAATCATTGTTCCATTAGCTAACCATGTGGATGCGACGATAGTACAAGTCGCATTATTTCCAAGGTATCTAGTATCAATCTCAAGGGATGTTTCATTTTCATCAGCAATAAGAGTTGAAGGAATTGCAGGAGCATGAACCTCCAATCTAGATCTGTTCATAGCAGGTGTCCAAATAGCCTTCAATTTTACATGATCACCTGCAATTGTAATATCAGAAACAACTGGTTTGTCAATTAGATTTGTACGGGTTGTATATGTCAAGTTGAGTGTTGGAACTTCAGCAGAAACTGTGTTGTAATTTGAAAAGTTCTGGACAGATTCTCCGTTCATTATGGGCGAGGTTTCCATAGCTAGGGTAAACGGGGATATAATGAGTAGAACAATGACAAATCCAAAAATGGATCTAAAATTCCCTGTGTAGACCAATTTGAGCCTATTGGCTCTTTTTTCTTCATTTGCTTTAGATTTCAATCTCTTTCACCTTCTGGAAACGGTTGTTCTCTCCAGACCTTCAAAGCCTCATACCATAGAATGACACAAACTGACACAAGCAATAGGAGAAGAATAGAAGAATACCAGTCCATTGCCAGCCAGAGCAATATTCCAAGTGCTGAGGTAAGTGATGAGTAGAATGTTGCGTAGAAGAGAAACCGCGGGACCATAAGTCGTCCACGTCCCATGAATTGATTGAGAATACCAATCCTCACATCTCGGATTACTGTATACTGCCCGTGAACATCTTTCTCGACAAGTCCAAACTGACGCAGTCTCTCTAGGTGATGCATTGACAAGGATGGACTAGAGAGCTCTGCACCTCTCTGAATCTCACGTGCAGTCATTGGTTCAGTGTGTCTTAGCATGTACCAGTAAACACTCAAGGTCTTGCCTTTAACAAGCTCAGCCAACTCCTCATCGGTTGGATTATCACTAGTCAAGACCCACAACTCCAATAAACAGGGTCTGTCTAAACTCTAAGACTCTTAAAACCTGCTGATTGTAATTCTGAGGATTGAGTCCCGTAAGGTAAGGCTAAAATAGCTCAGCGGTGCGCCAAGGGTCACGCCTGAACAGTATACTGTTCGAGGAGACGACATAGATGTCAACGGCGAGAAAACCGATTACACCAAAACCTCCTAGGACCAGAGAGAAAGTCTTAGTTATTCTCCAAGAACAGTGTAAACAATGTATGCTTTGTGTTGAATTCTGTCCGAAGAATGTGCTTTGCCTGACAGATATCTATAATCGAAAAGGATACCATCCTGTGACAGCCTGTGACATTGATGCTTGTGTGAATTGCGAGTTCTGTGAGCGAATTTGTCCAGACATGGCCATTTTTCTTGCGAATCGTGACGAGGCAAAGAAAGCCTACGAAGCAGGAGCTATTGAGGAGGGTACAGCTATTCCTGAATTCGATAAGGAACTCATCAAGGAGGGGATAAAGTAGATGCCTGAGCGTGTAATGTTCACAATGGGTGACATCGCATGCGCTGAAGGCGCCCTCAGTGCAGGATGTCGTTATTTTGGTGGTTATCCTATTACACCGGCTACTGAGATTGCTGAATGGATGGCTCTACGTATGCCTGAGTTGGGAGGTGCATATGTCCAATATGAGGATGAGATCGCATCCATTACAAGTGTGATTGGGGCATCTTGGACTGGAGTGAAAGCAATGACTGCAACCTCAGGTCCAGGTGTGAGCCTCATGCTTGAGGCAATTGGACTTGCTGTAATGACTGAAACTCCCCTCGTACTGGTCAATATAATGAGAGGAGGACCAAGTACAGGGCAACCGACAAAGGGTCAGCAAGGAGATATCATGCAGGCTAAGTGGGGAAGTCATGGTGACTATCAAATAATAGCACTGACTCCAGCTTCTGTTCAAGAAATGTTCGATCAAACAATACAGGCGTTCAATTTGTCAGAGAGGTATAGAACCCCAGTATTTGTCTTGGCTGATGAAACAGTAGGGCACATGCGAGAACGATTGGTCATTCCTGATAAGAAGGACATCAAATTAGAGTATCGTAAAACACCAACAGTGGACCCGGCGGAGTATTTACCATTCAAAGCTGAAGATGACCTAGTTCCACCGATGGCATTACTAGGATCCAAGTATCAATTCTATGCTACTGGATTAACTCACGATGAACGTGGATATCCAAGTGACAAAGAGGATGTGCAGATTGAGCTCATAACTCGACTCAACAATAAGATACTCCACAACGCGGACAATATAATAGATGTTGAGAGATTCATGTTAGATGATGCAAAAATCGGTGTCATCTCTTATGGTACACCATCTCGAAGCGCAAAGAAAGCCATCAAAGAAGCAAGGAATGAGGGTATCAAGGCTGGGATGCTTCGACTGAAAACTGTATGGCCATTCCCAGAGAAGCAGGTTGCTCAGCTTGCATCACAAGTAGACCATATCATCGTGGCTGAACAAAACCTAGGACAAGTCTACTATATGGTGAAAGCTGAGGCGTCACCAACTCCTGTTCATCTAATGGTCAAACCAGCAGGGATGCCACAATTACCTCATGAGATATTGGACAAAATCAAAGAGATAAAATCAATCTAATCTATAAAGGTTGGAAGAAGACTTTGATAACCTACGCCTTCAGAGGTTTATAATGAAATTATCCTAACCACTGCTTTTTGAAATATTAGTGAAAAACCATTGGTTGCATTTCTGAGTCGTGATCATCCGGGCTAGTTTGTGAATAGGTCGTAAGAAGAATTCTAACAGATTCACTCTATGATGCAGAGGAAAATTTCATTTTAGCCAAAGGAGTCGCAAATTCTTGTGGATATTAGTTCAAAGGCCTCATTTACATTCTTATCAAGCATGACAGAGGTTTCAAGGTAATCCATTCCCAGTTTTGCAGCCATCTCCTTTCCCTCTGCAGTGGATATAACTCTCTCATCAACAAGATCAATCTTGTTTGCAACTAGCAGGGATTGATATTCGTCTACATTTCGGTCGACTTCACTCTTCCAATCGATTACAGCATTCAATGACTCCCAAGAAGTGACATCAAACATGAAGATGACTCCTTGAGTTCCTATATAGTAGTTGGCCCGGACTCGCTCCAAGAAGTCTTGAGAACCTAAATCCCAGATTTGCAGGTTGACGAAGTTGTTACCGAGCTTCATTTTCTTGTAGGCAAATCCAGTTCCCAATGTGGGAGAATAATGCTCACGGAATACTCCAGTTGAATACCTGATGATGATACTTGTTTTCCCTACTGAA
>JAEOUL010000094.1 GCA_016839345.1 Candidatus Thorarchaeota archaeon
GTGGTGTAAAAATGAAGAAAATACAGAATACTACAACCTTCCTCGTTATTCTTGCGATTCTATTTTCTATTCCAATCATTCCAGCTCGCGGGCATTCAGTAGCAGAAACAGGAATTGTTCGAGACTATTGGCCAACTGATGAATGGCAGAACACAACCCCTGAATCCCAAGGACTGGACTCAAGTATCCTAAACCGCATCGATGAAACAATTACTGAAAATGACATCGCTGTTGACTCGGTGATTGTCATCAAGAATGGGTATATAGTCTATGAGAAATACTATGACTTATGGAATCAATATATGGTCCATACGATTCAATCATGTACAAAGAGTTTCATGTCAGCTCTCATTGGTATTGCTATTGATATGGGGTACATTGATAGCGTGAGTCAGCCAATTCTCGATTTCTTTCCCAACTATACCATTGATAACTGGGATTCAAGAAAGGAGAATATCACGCTATTCCATTGTTTGACGATGTCAACTGGACTCGAATTTCATGAGGTTGATATCCCCTACGAAGACCCAGAAAATGACCTGTTTGCTATGTATCGAAGTAGCGACATGTGGGAATATGTCTTGGATAGACCAATGGAATACGATCCCGGTGAGCATTGGTCGTACAATTCTGGAGGTATTGAGCTTCTAGGTGGAGTCATTGAGCAATCAACAGGATATAGTGTAGCAGATTTCGCAGAGGAATTCTTATTCAATCCGATTGGAATTGACTATTTCTATTGGTGGAGTCCTACTGCAAGTGGTCAATACGGATGCGGAGGAGGATTACACCTGAAACCCCGGGACATGGCACGGTTTGGGTATCTATATCTGAACAATGGGACTTGGAACGGTACTCAGGTTGTTTCATCAGATTGGGTCAATGTGTCAACGAGAATGTATTATGATACTGGCTTAGGGTACCTCTATGGTTGCACTTGGTGGGGATTTCCTGAACAGCCATTCTATACAGCAACTGGACATTATGAACAGAAAATCTACGTTTTGCCTGAACATGATATTGTTGTTGTTTTCACTGGTGACATCCAAGATGAAGACTGGCACCCCACAGATTACTTTGTGATGGGATATGTAATATCAGCTTCTGAAAGTCAAAGCGGTTTTACAAGCCCACTGTTGTTCGTATATGCTTCAGTTCTGATAGTATTGGTAGCGCCGATACCCATCATACTTGTAAGACGCAGGTCATGGCATTGAGTTTCACTATCAAGGATAGTTCATGAACCAAGTTCACTGGCTACATTATACTTCAGTGTGTGATATGAAACAAGTCCAACGAAAACTAACGCACTAAAGACTGTGAACCATTCTACCAAAGGTCCACCAATATAGATCGCAAAAATCAGACTTAAGATTGTAATCACTAGGCCATAAAGTGCAGTAGGTTTTGAGAAACGTGGATGGACAAGAAGTGGTAAACTGATTATAATCAATGTGAAGAAATTCAATTCAAAGAAGAGTGTTGACGCTTGCATATGTGGCTCTCCGAGATTCTCTGAATACACGCCAATCATGACAAGTGCAACTGCAGATATTAAACCAATTAGTTGACCAATCACGAGGATGTATTTTGCTGCTAACTTCCCCTCATTATACCAGTCTTTAAGACCTATAAAGAATGGAACAAGAGCCACTCCTGTAAGAATACAACCCCAAGTGTAGAAATAAGCTCCAAATGGACTATAATCGAAATTCCCAAGACGGCTTAGATAATGTGTCGCAGGACCATATGGCTCAGGGTAGAATGCCCATGATGTGAATGTGAAGGCACAATAGAAGACAATGACAAGAATCCCACCTATAGTCGAGAGCGGCCATTTGTATAGTCGTTTCATCAGATGTCCCTTCATTTGTTGAAGTAACCCCATCTTATGAATACCATTGGAAGGGATAACAATAAACGTAGAATTGTCTGCACAAATCCAACACCAAATATCAACGAGAGGATAGCACTGACTGAAGCGACAATAGAGCAGATGGGTGTCCAACGTTATCTTGACTCTCTGAGGGAACTACACAGAACAGTCACTGCTGATGACTGGTTGAAGATTGGATGGGATTTCCTTGAAACCATGGGAGTCGGAGAGCTCTATGGCTGCGATCTGGACATCTTCCCTATTTTGGACCGTATTCCACCTAGTTCAGATTTCATCGATGTGCAGACTTTCCTTCAGCATGCTGTCGTTGAAACCCTATTAGAAACTCTAGATAATCATAGTTCAACGATTCTTCTTGATATCGACAAAATGGATGGCACCCCTGCTGCTGTTCTAATACCAAAAATCCTGGAACTACGGGCAAAAGAGATGCATAACATATCCATTCCTGTTTTAGGAACCGAGTTCATCATCTATGACATAGAGATGAAGGAGATTGGAGTTGAGATCATTCCAGCACTTGGTGAATCTGTGTTGCTAAAGGAGCTCTGGCTTACAGCAACAGGGTTTGAAATATTGTCCAAATTAAAATACGGTCTTCGAACCACTCAGAAAGGCTTCGAACAGATCAAAAAAGAGTTCAAAAAGTCTGGAATGAAGTATCAGTTAAGGTGTGTTACTGAAGAATCGAGATTAAGGCAAGCCAATATTTCTGAGGCCATGACTTCTCATATCCTCTCAAGAATCGAATCAGTTTAGAAAAAGAGAGTTAAACGGGCACCATTTGGTTGGATGCCCGTTTTGTTTTGGTTTTGTAACTATCAACTAGTATCTACGACGTCTGTCGCGGTCGCCGTATCCACCGCCACCACGTCTGTTTCTGCCTCCACCACTGCGGTCATAACCACCACCGTGGCCACCGCCCCCGTAGCCACCACGACCACCGCCGCCTCCATACCTTGGACGACGACGATCATCATCGTGCTCTTCAGCACTCATATCAACTTCTTCGTTGACTTCTTCAATAGCTTCCTCAGCCTCAGATAGTTCTCCGAACTTGCCGATATTTAGTCGAAGACTACCACGGAATAATCCGGTATAGCCGTTCTTCAATTGGTAGGTGGTACCAGCATTGATCTCATCGATACTGGCGTCCCACAGGGGTACTTGAACACAACCAGTTGAATCGCCGACAGTAGCATCAGCGACACGGTGAGTCGCCCCATCATTACGGGACGTGACCTCACGCTCTTCTCCAATAGTAACCACTTTGAAAGATATGGTCACATTCTTCATTCTTGGCTTCAACTCAGCCACTGTAGCCTCAATAGGCTCACGTTCTTGATAACTCATCGTATATTCTCTCGCTTGTGCGATAGCAGGACAATAAAAACTGGGTGTTCTTCAATGGTTTGTGTGCGAATTCTTGTTGACCCCGCCAGACCACATCTCGAAGGCCTCTTGCTTGTATCTGCCTGCATATTTTCGCTGCGTATGTTTCCTTAAGAACTTGTGGACATTGGAATTTTGGTAGAATTGCGATTTGAATGTCATAATATTCTAAGATTCATTAATCAATGTGTAAGAATAGGCAGGTATACAATGGTAGTTTGTCGCTGAGAAAAAGAGAGATTTACGGATACGAAAAAAAGATCCGTATATTTTTGACTGCTGTGTTATCAACTAGTATCTGCGACGTCTGTCGCGGCTGTCATAACTACTGCTACTACTACGACGGTCTCTACTACCATAGCCGCCTCCACCGCTACGACCGTAACCTCCGCCTCCATAGCTTCGGCCACCATAGCCGCCTCCGCCACCACCGTAACTACTACGACGACGAGTATCCTCATGCTCTTCAGCACTCATGTCAACTTCCTCATTGACTTCTTCGATAGCTTCCTCAGCTTCACTTATCTCGCCATATTTACCAATATTGAGTCGTAAGTTACCTCGAAACAATCCAGTATAACCGTTTTTCAGTGTATAGGTTGTTCCAGCATCAATGTCATCAATAGAAGAGTCCCACAATGGTACTTGAACAGTACCCGTTGAATCACCAACTGTTGCGTCTGCAACACGATGAGTCGCTCCATCACTTCGGGATGAAACTTCGCGTTCTTCACCAGTGCCAACCACCTTGAAGGTGATTGTAACATTTTTCATTCGTGGCTTCAACTCAGCCACTGTAGCCTCAATAGGCTCACGTTCTTCGTAACTCATGATATATTCTCTCGCTTATGCGATTAACAGGTCAAACAAAAACAGGGTGTTCTTCAGTGGGCATGTGTGTAATCGAATCGACCCCTCACTGGGCCACGTCTCGAAATCGCCTCGTACTTGGTATTCCTGTGTGAGTCAGGTGCAAGAGTTCCCTTAAGAACTTGTGTACAGTGGCTTTTTTTCTAACATGACTTCACTATAGTTCCAAATCATTAATACGATTAATTTTCCATACAAAATTGATGAATAATAATCAGAAAATCGTATCAATCATAGTAATAATGGTGGTTGTCGCAGTTGTCTTCGTGTCTGGTCCAATTTTGTGGCCAATAGTACAAGATAATGAACCATCAGAGTTTCCGGATTTCTTTACCAAAAACGAGGACTATTTCGTAACACGAATCGGAGCTGTTCCAGATATCGATCGGGACACCTATCAACTAGAGATTAAAGGATTGATTGAGAGTCCAACAAATTTCTCTTTACAGGAATTGCAGGCATTGAATCTGACCGATTTACCTCTTACTATTGAATGTATTGGGAATCCCTTCACAGGAAAGTTGGTGTCTACTGCCATGTGGAGAGGTTTCAAGTTGTATGATTTGTTAGAAACTTTAGGTATCTCGGAAGGTGCCACTGGAGTCAGGTATATGGCTGCTGATGGATATTACGCATCACATACCATGGATCAGCTTGAAAATAATGGAGTACTCGGTGCATTGTATATGAATGGCGTCGAAATCCCTCCTATACATGGATTTCCTCTACGAATTCTAAATCCGGGGTATTACGGTGTCAAACAACCAGCCTGGGTGACTGAGATTGAGGTAATTGACAGACCTTTAGAGGATTTTTGGCAGGATCGTGGTTGGGATACTTCGCCACCTATGGAGATTGACTCAAAGATCTTCTTTCCAGGAGGATATAGACCGTCAGTAAATGTGAGTCAAAATCTAAAGGTTGGAGGTTGTGCATTTGGAGGTACTCGTGTCAAGTATGTAGAATATACAATTGATGATGGCTTAACGTGGAACAATGCAACAATAGTTCAGCAAATTGATGCAGATAATGTTTGGGTATTTTGGGAGTTCGAGATTAGTTTTTCTAGTGTGGGCCAATTCACTCTACAAGTCAGAGCCACCGATATTAACGACAATCAACAAATTAAGACTGATACTTCATACCTTGATGGAACCAGTAGTTGGCCTTTGATAGTTATCAATGTGATATAGATGAATAAATTTGCAAGTTACAGGATGTTTTGAAATCTAATGGTCTGAGTTCTTATCAATCACGAAATCGCGATGATTTCTTGCCAGATAATAGCCTTACAAGCCATGCTAGAGCCCATTCAAGAGATCCCTTAAACTCATAGCGTCGCCAAATTCTTAGAATTCCATACCACACTAACACGTTTAGAAAACCAAACAGTACAATATTCAGGAATGAAGCATTCCAAGCAAACCAGAGAGGACTCAGAAATCTTTGAATGATAACCGCCATCAAGCCCTCCAGCATGTAGACTGTTAGTGCAAGTTTTCCGAAAAGCATGAAGGGTGAAGTTAGTCTTACTACCTTAAGCCGAGTTTCGTTAGACCTGTAATCAACTAGCACAAGTCCAACAAAGAACAGAAAGAAGAAGAACCCGAGCTGGACAAACTTTCGAGCTATAAGTTCTAAATTCGATAGCCAATCGAATGGCTCTTGCCCTGGAAGACCTTGATAGTCTCCAGAGAATGCAAATCCTATAACAAGAAAGATTACAGTCGTCAAGACAATCAATACTAGTACTTTCTTGGAATTCTCTCTTCTTGCCAAAGCGAGACCCAACATAGCACCAAAACAACCATATGAGAGATGTGGGAAAAGAGGCATCATTCCATTAGTCAAAGGCATTGTGAAGAATGCGAGGATGTAATCTCCATTCTGAAAGGCAAGTTGAGCTGTTTCACCAATCACAAATCTCAGAATTGGAGAAGCGCAAAGAATAACCACACCCATACAAGCGAGTAGAAGGTAGATGAATCTAGGATTCTCAGTCCCCTTCAACTTGTAAAGGAGTCCAAGAAAAGTTGAAACAAAAATAATTGTCCAACCAATCATAGCAAGTGTTTCTAATCCTATGACCTGTCCAGGAAGGACAAGAGGGTCCGGAAGTCTTCCATGTAAGATAAGATATGGAAGTATTCCAGTTCCATTTTCAAGCGTTGGATCAGCTATAACCAAGGGCATCGTGTCGTCAAGAAAACGAATCAGAAAGATTCGCATAATAGCACTATATCCAATGAGGAGGAAACCTGTGACCCAACCGCCTAGTATGACCTGTTTCTCTGTGATCTTTCTAGCAACAAGTCGCTTGTATATCATGAAGCTATATACTGCCCCCGAAATAACATAGAAGATACCAGCCATAGTAATGAAGATGTACAAAATACCAATCTCTGGAGGTAATTCTGTTGAACCATCAAAGGTCTGAAAGAACCAGTCCCACAGCACGCGATGAAAGATCAGGATACCGATTATGGCTCCTCCGCGGACAAAATCGAATGTGAAAATCCGATCAATTTGTTGGCTCTGAGACTCCCCGGACATTCATTCACGACCGTCAATCATTATGACTAAGCCATCTAATGGCATTTTTGCTTACAATGATGGAATCCATTCCAGTGCCACCATTTCCAACATTTCTTTCTCGAGAAGCTAGTCTGTTTATTATTAGAAAAGATCTAAAATTCGGAACAAGAAATCAACCATCTTTTCCAAAGACCAGCACATGACGAAAAATATTCCCAACCTGACGCTTCAGTTTAAAACCGGCCTGCTTTGCCCAGTTCACAACTGTCCTTCTCAATGGGAAATCCGGGTCAAGCAAGAATTCAGCATTCACAAAGACACCATCATCCTTCAAGAGTCGTTTCACCTGTAGCAATGCCTTTGGTGGATCAGGAATCTCGGGAAGAACTGTGACAGAGAATACTGCATCAGCAATCCCATCATCTAGTGGAATCTCACCTTCTGCGTCAGCAAGTACAGGAATGATGTTATCTACTCCCTCTTTCTCCATTCTAGCCTTCAGTTTGTCCAACATACCCTGTTGAATGTCAACAGCAAAGACCAGTCCCGCTGGTTGAATCGCCTTTGCCACAGCTACGGTGTAGAATCCAGACCCGCATCCTAACTCTACTATCTCCATTCCTGGTCTGATATCCAAGGCTTCTATGATCAACGATGGCGGCTGAGCCCTTGATCTATAAGGTCCCGCTGCAATTATGTTTCCGAATCTAGCAGGTAATGGGAACTTCCAGAAGTATCGTATTAATCTGATTATGACACAGTTCATGAGAAATAGAATGATGAAGATAATCAGTAGAATCTCAATCACCCAGTGGACACCCGGAAGCCAAAAGTCCAATAGCACAACCTCACCAAAGCAGTTATATGACTAACATTCGTTAGCTGATTAACTAACAACTGTTAGTGAATATATAGGTTGCGATGAAATGACCAGTGAGGATTCTACAAAGAGATTGATTCTAGACTCCGCTTACAACCTCTTCGTTGAGAGAGGTTATGAAGGGAGTTCCATGAGGGACATTGCAGAGAGTGCAGGAATCAAGGCTGCATCAATCTACAATCATTTCGAAAGTAAGGAGCTGATCTTCAAGGAGGTTTTCATTGAGAGGCATCCATTGTTCAGAATTCTTGAGATTTTAGATGGAGCAAAAGGAGAAACAGCAGATGAATTACTGACAAATGCTTCGAACCGTTTGTACAA
>JAEOUL010000272.1 GCA_016839345.1 Candidatus Thorarchaeota archaeon
AAGTATAATCCACACTTTTCCCCCTTCTAAGGTAGTGGGAGGTTGAATAGTGAAAGCCGTAGTGAATGGAGCTGGAGCCGTAGGAAGTCTTCTAGGTGCTACTCTTCATAGAGCAGGTCATGATGTTATTCTTGTTGCGCGGCAAAACCATGTTGACATGATTCGAGAACATGGTCTAAAGGTTAAAGGGCTTGAAGACTTCACAATTAAAATCAATGCGACAACAGATTCATCCTGTGTTGAAGGAGCTGATGTTGTTTTTCTCACAGTCAAGACGCAAGACACAACACTAGCAGTCGAAGAATTCTCTCCTCACCTTGGAAAGTCAACTCCAGTTGTTTCATTACAGAATGGAATCAGGAATCCCATGTTAATATCAGAGGTTATTGGATCGAAGAGAGTGATTCCTGGTGTCGTTCGATTTACTGCAAGTTATCTAAAACCAGGAGAGATAGAATACACTCGCAAGGGCAATTGCATAATTGGGGAACTGGATGGAAAGGAAACAGAGCGGATAAAGAGCCTCTGCGACTACATGTCCTCTGGAATACCGACCGAAATTTCCACTAATATTGAGAGTGATCTCTGGGCGAAATTAGTTTTGAACCTCATGAATTTGCCTCTTGCTCTCACAGGGTCTGGATTTCCAAAAAGTTTGAAGAATAAACACTTGAGACAAATTCTCGTTGCTAGCTGGGATGAAGGTCGAAATGTGGTCAAAGAATCCGGGATTGAACCAAACTATCAAGTTCTTGACCAGTTGATGGCAGTCTTTAGTAATGATGCTTTCTTTGAATCCTGGATGAAGCAAGAAAGAGATAGCCTTGACTTTATCTCCTCTACAAATCAATCATTACTCCGTGGTACTCCAAGTGAGGAAGAATTCTTGACTGGTGAAATTTTGAGTTTAGGAGAAAAACACGGCTTAGCTACACCTGTGAGCTCTCTCTTAATGCAGAAACTTCAGAACATGATACACAGTGGAAACATTGAACCTATTTCACCTGAAACTCTATGGAATTCAATAGATGACGTCAAATCATCTGTCTAAGTCCTGACTCCTTCTCAAATCTCGCCCTCCGCACCATCTTCTTCTCTGATAGTTGTAGTTTTCCTGATTCGGGAATCTGGATGAAGAGTGGCAATTAGAATCAAGATCAATCCCACAAGTATTATGAGAAATCCCAATTCGAAACTTGTCGAGTTGAAACCAAACCAAGCGCCTATGAGGAACAATATAGAACCAATCCCATTCAATCTCTTTGCACTTGATGACCATTCAGGAGTTTCACTTGGTATTGCTCTGTATCCGAAATATATCAAGAAAACAAAGAACAAGCCAAATACAAGTATAGTAAGATCCTTTAGCTCGCTAATTCTGATATTGATTGTTGAAACCATGAGAAGTAATAATATGCCTACAAACAATTCAGCGAGAGCTACTAATTCTGTCGATAATTCCTTGTCAGATTCCTGATTGTTGTCTTTCAATCAATACCCTCTAATAATTATTCCATTTCTTCAAGACCTAGATAAGCACTTTTATTCAATGATTACTGATATTTTCGAATCTCGCCCTCCGCACCACTCTATTGTAATAGCATATTCGAATGAGATACTACCCATCTTGAGGAAGAATGAACATAGTTTCTATCCGTTCAACACCATTTAATTTCTCAAGTTCACCAGTGATGAATTTGGTAAGTTCAGTGATGTTTCTTGCTCGAGCTGTGCAGATGAAACTAGCTGGTCCAGATGTACGTAAAACCTCACTGATTTCTTCATATCCTTTAAGCGCGATGCTTAGTCTATCTGCTTCACTTGGTTTTGAAGTAATTAGTATAACAACTTGAATCTCATATCCGAGTTTTCGATAATCGATATCAAGAGTGTACCTCTTGACAACACCCAAATCAACAAGGCGTTCCATTCTATTACGAATCGAACTTGGACTCATCTTGACTACAGCTGCAATCTCTCTGAGAGAAATCCGTGCATTCTCTGTGAGCATCTGTATGATCTTTCGGTCGCTCTCATCAATACTCTCTATAGTCCCCATGTAGAACATCCCTTGTCAGTATGTTCTAGGAGGTCTTTACTCTGGTAATGACTTTCTGGCCCATGACATCCCAGACTTCTACTGCCACATTCAAATCGATCTTCGAGGCAATTTCCTCATCAGCTGGCTTTGGAACTTCATATGTTTCATATGTTTCACTGTCCATGAGACTGTAACTCTCTCCCATGTCAGTGATGACTGTGGCACTTCTCTTGTCAATGAGAGGGACATCAACCATCCGGTCTGCAGGCATGATGACATTCCGTTTTCGATTGTCAAAGAAGCCAATGGCAACTATGTTTGCCTTGGCAGCGCCGTGCTTTCCAGGCTTTGATTTTTCTATTGATACGACTCTACACGGTTCTCCTTCTATTAGGAAGTAACTTCCAGGTTTCAGGGTTTTAGCCTCAGACTTCTTAATGCTCACTCTACATCACCAATTTAGTCTTACAGACCTGTGTTGGTCCACACCTTTGGTTTCATCTATATATATTTGGGTGCACTACAGTTTTCTGTCCCTACAATAATTGTAAAAGGGCGCAGATATAGGCCAACCATGAGAGTGTTCGATTGTGATTGAAGAGAACCCTCAGATTCTGACTGATAAGAAAGCAGTGGGACTTGTCTGTAGACCAGAACGTCCTGAGATTGAACAGATTGCTAATCACGTCGCTGAGTTTCTTCTTTCAAACAAACTAAATGTGCAAGTGGATCCCGGGTCTTGTAACGTAGTTAATGACAAAGTTCAACCCACACAAATTGAAGAGATGGATGTTGACTTTGTCGTGACAATTGGAGGTGACGGAACTATTCTTTATACTCTCTCAACATTGAAGGACCGTGAAACACCCCTCTTCTGCGTTAACCGTGGTTTTGTCGGATTCCTTACGGAGAGTGATTCGGAATCTGCGATATCATCTCTGGAGAAGGTATTGGAAGGAGAATGTGTAATTGAGCATAATGTGAACATCAGCTCCGGCGTGGGTGATAGAGTGTTCGAGGATGCTCTGAATGAGGTCTATGTTGTATCTAGAATTCCTGGTCGATTGCTTACTTTCCAAGTGTTTCTTGATGGCGTTCAGGTTGACTATGGTCGAGCCGATGGTGCAATGCTCGCAACTCCTGTTGGCTCATCAGCTTATGCTCTCGCCGCTGGTGGGTCTATCCTAGCACCTAATGTCAATGGTCTAATCTTTGTTCCCGTATGTCCTCCGAGGTTTGAACTGAAGTCGATTGTGATTCCTGATACATCCACACTAGAACTTGAGTTGGTCAAACCTGGAGCCTCTGGGTTGGCAATTATTGATGGTCAGACTCGGTGGGAAGTTGAACCTCTTGAAACTGTTTGGATGAAGAAATCTGAAGTTGTTTCGAAATTCATTCGATTGTATGACAATTACTATGATCGACTCAATACCCGGCTTGTACCAAGGACTCTCTAGGTGATGTGATGCCCCAAATCTATGTTCTAGACACTGGAGTCTTGGTTTCAACCTGGACGGACAAAAAATTGGATTCTACTTTTACCACAACTCCAAGTATCATTGAAGAAATTCGTAATCGTTTGAGTCGTTTTCGTGCAGAAACTCTGTTTCTTTTGGAAAAGATGGATGAACGCACGCCAAATGAAGAATTTGTTAGACAAGTGGAATCTGCTGCAGTTTCAGCAGGTGACAAACTTGAATTGTCTCAGAATGACATCGAGTTAATTGCACTCGCTTTGACAATATCTGGTGAGGGTTCCGATGTTACTCTTGTTTCAACGGACTTTGCAGTCCTTAACACTGCAAGTCATCTTGGTATCAGGATATTGGATCCAAACAAGAAGTTTAGACAAAGGATAACTTGGATAATGAAATGTCCTGCTTGCAATTATAAATCGCAGACCCCAACGCGCGAAACTGAGTGTCCTGTTTGTGGAACAGAAATGCGGAGATCTCCCTCAAAGAAGCGCAATATTCAATGAATCTGGTAATACTCCGGTCTTACATGATGTAATATGGCTACTTTAGGAGTGTGAGAGTTGGAGAGATGTCTTGATTGACAGACGAACCCAGATTAACTATACAACGAGACCTTGACGACATCAAGCTCCAAGTCCGAAAAGAGCTGGATACAATTCGAGATCTCATGGATTCTTTTGGCTATCGTAATCCTAGTGCTAATTGGACTGCGCCTTTTCAGATACATCGATTAAGGAGGGCACTGAGGATTCACTACCTTGCGATGAAAATAAGAGACTCAACGCCTCAGAGTCCTAGCGCCATGGTTCTATCTTGGGATCTTGGAAAAAAACATGATCTGCCATGATCACTCGCCGATAATAAGAACTTCCAGCTTTCTACTTCTTGGTTTATTATCAAAGTCAACGAAAGTAATTTGCTGCCAAGTTCCTAAAGTCAATTTTCCGTTGACAAAAGGAACAGTCAAACTTGGTCCCAGAATAGATGCTCTAACATGAGAGTGACCATTTCCATCTCGCCATCTGAGATGGTGTTCATAAACTGCGTCTTTTGGCGCAAGCCTCTCCATTGCTTCAGGAAAATCCTTGAGAAGTCCATCTTCATATTCAATAGTAGTAATCGACCCTGTAGAGCCTGTGCAGAAGACTGTACAAATCCCAGTCTTCAATCCGCTCTGACTAACAGATTTTGTTATTTCACGAGTGATGTCAATCATATCACAATCACCTCTGGTTTCAAATGCAATGGTTTCATTATATGTGCTCAATTAAAATCACCAACACTGTAATGTTCAACAAGACTCTCTTCTGTTTTATGTCAGTTGACCTTACTACTTGACAGTCCTAACAATTTTGGATTGAGCAATGAGAGTTCTGATTTTCTCTGATTTCGGAAGGAGATCTTCCTCGTTCTCGTGTAAAATCATGAGAGCTCCAATGTGATTTCCTGCGTTGAGAGCTCTAACCAGGGAAACTAGTGCAACCATCACCTCATCTTGAGTTGACATGGCAATTTCATCCATCATTTTGATAGTCATATTGATAGGTCTCTTCTTCTCAGGGATATGCATAAACCGTGTATCGAACACCGTGAAGAGATCCTCAAAAGCTTCCTTCAACTCTTTGGCTTCCTTGAAACCATCAGCTGATTTACCCAATAATTCGATTGCTTTGTCAATCATATCGGATGAATTTGTTTCAAGTGCCTCCAAACCTGCGGTACGAATCCAAATTGTTGCTAGTTCAGGAACTCCAAGTTCCTGATAATACTCGGCGGCATTCTCGGCTTTCTCACTTGCCATCCAGTGGAATGATTCATGCCTATCAGCATCACCAAGATTCATGGCACATGAAGCTGCTTTACTATAGAGCTTAGACCCACTCTCTGGGTCTCCTGATGTAGATGATTCATCTGCGAGTTCAACATAAAGTTCGAGTGCGGTTTCTATGTGTTTCATTGCCTCTGATTCTTTACCTGATTCCATTAGAACTTCAGCAGCTTCCTCTAGCGCAACCGCCTGTTGTTCTTTGTTTCCAGCTTCACTTTCTTTCGAAGCCTCTTTCAAATAGTGATCTATAACTTGTTTGTATAATTGTTCTGAATCTTCACTTGCTCCCCACTTCTCTAGACACATGGCTTGGAATCTATAATACTTCATCTCCGATTCTGTATCGTGACGTGTCTTGGCTTTCGCTGCAAGTTCTCCAAAGAGATCGTTTCCTCGTTTGAATGCCCATTTTGCCTTCATTGGACGACCAATCTCGAGAAACATATTTCCTCCCTTGACAAGAAGTGGAGCCACAGCTTCAGGTGCTCCTTGAGTCTTCAAATATGCTTCAGCTGCCTTGGACATTGCTTGATTCCTAGCTGATGTCAATCTCTGAAGTTTGTAAGACTCTTGAGCTGCATCGTAGATATTACCCGCTTTCTCAAAGAGTTCTGCAGCTTCGTAAAGTTCTCCAGCTTCCATCATTATTCTTGCCGCTTCTGTTGATTCTCCTGTATCCATGATTTGAGCAGCCTCAGCAAGTGCATTTCCCGCGGATAAGAAGTCGCCATTCTTCTTAGCAATTTCAGCCCATCTACGAGAAAGACGTGCAGCTCGATCATTGATACGTTCGCCAAGCTCATCATCACCTGCAGTATAATACAACCGACTTACTTTCCGAAGTAGGCTGACTGCACTAGCATAATCTTCCTCCTCTTCTTTGATATCTGCGAGGTTTTCAAGAGCATCTGCAGCCTTGATGTTTAGCTCTTGCTTTTCTTCGTCTGAAGCAAAGTCTTGGGCTCTGAAGTAGAAATCTGCGGCTTTCTTGTACTCTGTGGCTTCTTCTGCAAGTTTTGCCGCCTCTTTGTTTACTCGCACGATTTCTTGATAGACACTCGGTTCTTGGGGAAGACGAATCAGCATTAGAGTGGCATTATCAAAAGCCTTGAAGCTTTCGTTTGCATCATAAAGGTCCCTGAAAACTAGAGCAGCCTCTTCAAAGATTTTAGCGGCTTGTTCATATTCCTCTTTATCAGATAATCTGCTTGCGGCTGCTAGGAGTAATTTCACACCAACCTCCTTGTTACCCTCGTGAAGTGCACTTCTGGCCTCTTTCAGTATATCTTTATCTGACGTCAATATACACCCACTTCAATATCTATGATATGCTGCAATGTTGTTTGATTCATATCCTTCATAACAGTTGTCGTAATGATTCCCTATCTTCACTGCATTTCTCAGAACACTAAAATACGAACGTGCCAAAAGATTGATTGGTAGTTGACACCCATTGAGCGGTGAAGCAGGACTTCGAATAGGTCTCATCGGGATTGGGAAGACTGGGAGGAAACACCTCTCAGCATTAACAGCAATCAAGAACTCAGGACTTCTTGGACTTGAGATTACTGCAATATGTGATACTGACGAATCTAAAGCAAAGAAGTTCGCACAGGAATTTGGTGTACCTGTGTTTTATGACAACCATGAAGATTTAGTTAATGATGAGAAAGTGGACATTGTTTATGTTTGCGCTCCAACAAGTAAGCATAGAGATATGGTAAAAGCTGCAGCTCGAGCAAAGAAAGCGGTCTATTGTGAAAAACCCTTGGCTCATAGTGCTCCTCAAGTGCGAGAAATCAATGCAGTTTCTATAGATTCCTCTGTCAAAACTGGTGCTGGTCTCATTTTACGATATGATCCATTCCTGCTATATGCTAAGAATCTCATTGAGAAATATGATTTTGGAAAACCCCACCTTGCTCACATTCGGAATGACCAACGATTCCCGCTGGATAAGGAAGATTATACACAATGGCGAGGTGAAAACTCTGTTCTAGGTGGGGGCATATTGCTTGAGCAGTGTATTCAAGACATAGATATTTTGAACTGGTTCTTTGGTGATGTTGTCAGCGTCTATGCACAGGTGGGTTTCTTCACTGAACGTGGTTTTGAGGACCAAGCATCTTTAGTAATGAAACATAAAGATGGTACATCAAGTTCAATTGATGCTGTGTGGCATTCAGTAGAACGTCCTGATGAAAGAAACATCGAGTTCTTTTTTGATAAAGGCTACATTCGGATAACGCTAGAATCTGGTAATAACTTTCTAGACTACCATCTTCAAGGTACAGGTCCAGTTCGGATTCGCTCAGAAAATGTTGAAGATGTACTTCTCAACCATCTAGGCATATCCTCAAAAAATAAAGCACTCGAGGTTCGTGAACCTTTGGTTGATCCTGGCATTAATCGACACGCCGCCTTAAGTTACGCATTCCTCAAAGCTATCTTGTCTAATGAAACACCTTCTCCTAACTTTCAAGATGCTGTTGCAGCACATCAAATTGTAGATGCTGCATATGAATCTGCTAGCAAGGGAAGTCCAATTGATGTGCTCTAAAGTAACTTTGGACATCCTTAAGTAGCAAAACCTCTGAATCGGGTCAGGCATGAAGCAGATTTCTCTCGACCAAGTGGACCCATCACAATATGACGTAGTCATTGCAGGTGGAGGTGCAGGTGGCTTACTAACTGCTCTTGCACTAACAGCAGAGGGAAAGAGAGTATTAGTGCTAGAGAAAGCTAACCGTCTAGGTGGTGTTTGGCATAGTTACTGGATCAATGGATATCGTGTAGATCAGGGGCTTCATGTCATTACACGAGTGACACGCGGTGCTTTTGTTAGGTTTTTGAAGAGTTATCTCTCCCCACCTCCAGAATTTGTGCTCCATGAAGGCTGGGAGTTCCGTGTTCATGACAAAATTGGTACAATACCTTCTAGTGTAGGTGAAACACTACGTTGGCCGCTCACAGGTTGGAGAGGTCGTCTTGGTCTACTGAAAATTGGCGCAAAAATCAAGACCATGAAGCTCGAGGAGATGAAGACGTACAAGGACATCTCGTTTCTAGAATTCATGCAGTCTAGGGGTGCAACAAACCAGGTCATGCTGGACGTGATGCAGAGTGCAATCTACATGGCTACAGGCGTTCCAATCACCGAAGCCTCCGCCTATGAGGCTCTCAGGACGCTGAAGGATACTGACAAGGAGTCCTCAAAGCTGGGTTCTGCCAAGAGACTCATTCTTGGCTCAGGTGAGTATGATGAGGGTTATGTCATTGGTGGCATGGAGGGTATCATCAAGAGTGTGATAGACACCATAGATGGCGACTATGTGCTCAATGCTCCAGTGGAACATATTCACGAGCAAGATGGTGTTGTCACAGGTTGCACAGTTTCTGGAAAGGTCATCTCACACTCCAAGATCGTGAGTAACATGCCTCTCTGGACCATGCCTGAAATAGTTCAATCGGAAAATGATGAAACTCTCGAGTTCTTCAAGAACTGGAGTAACATGAGACCAACTCATGGAATCACTCTCTGGTTGGGTCTTAGCAAACCCGTCATCGGAGACCGGAAGAACAGGGTCCTTGTCCATCCCAATCCCAACCGTTGGATTGTATCAATATCAAGCTTTGATCCAAGTTGTGCTCCGGAGGGCAAGGAGCTTGTAGCCATTGCCATGATGACAATCCCTGGAAAGAGCAAGGAAGAGATGATTGAGATCATGAAGGGCAATGGTCTGGAAAAGTATCATCCTGGAATACTCGACCATGTCGAGATAGAACATGTCCAAATGTCCTATGCCACTCGTGCTGCACTGATTCCAGGTCAGACTGACCTTGACCGCCCTGGACCGAGGACACCCATCAAGGGTCTCTACATTGTTGGGACAGACACTGCAGGATCTGGAGTAGGCCTCCAGCAGGCTGCACAGTCTGCAGATGGAGTGGTGCATGCACTTCTTGCTGATCTCTGATTCAGCAAGAACATCATGTAGACTGTCTGCTATGCAAACGGGTCCAATGTTGCTCCGTTCAGGAGCTTTTCTGCTGCAGTTGGAGCTCCATGATCAATCAAAATTTGAGCCAGTTCTCTCTTAGTCCTTATATGACAATCAACATTCTCGTCGTAAACTGCTTGTGCTGCCTTCGCGAGGTATCCTATCCCTGCTACCTCGTCTAGATAGTACCTTAGAATGGCCCATTCTTTCATGTTGTCTGGCTCTCTTTCTAGCATCTTTCCTATGTTGATAATGCTTTTCGAAAACTCGCCAGGCTGTCGAGCTTTTGCTTTAATCCATTCCTGACTTCGAGGAATATACTGATCCACTATTTGACGACGCTCCCATTCCACAGATATTCTCCTGTTTCTTGTCCTTTCTAGTTTCACCAACGAGAAGTAACCAAAAGCTACAAGAACCAATTTCTCTGGCAAATCCTTGAACATTCTCCTGAGTTCGTCAGCATTTGGGAATTCATCAGAAATCGTAGAAATGACAAACTCTCTCTTGTCTTTGATTCCTCCAGATTTCACAATATTCCTTACTCTTTGATACAGTCCCTTATCGGCTATCTTTCCTTCGACTTCCTCGAGTTGATTAAGCCTAACCAGAAATTCATTATCATCTGGTGAATAGTTCATAAACCAATGAAGGGGCAAGCTAATTATTTTCCGAAGTAACTGTAGAAAGTCCTTTTGATCATCATCAAGTGTCATGATTGGACTCCTCACAATTCCTCGAATGAAGATTGTGATAAGAGTACCGAATTTAGAGTCTGTCCATGTAGCAAGAACGTAAAGGTTATGTTTGACCGTTGCCGCGCAAGGCTTAGCAACTTAACTGTTCTCAGGAGTCATTCATATTGATAGAAATCAGATGGCATGGAAGAGGTGGGCAGGGTGGCGTAACATCAGCCGAACTGCTAGCGAAGGCTGCTTACATAGATGGATACAAGGGAGTGCAAGCGTTTCCCTACTTTGGAGCCGAACGTAGAGGCGCCCCTGTTAAAGCATTTACACGAATTGATGACGAAGAGATTAATGTTAGAAGCCAAGTCTACACTCCTGATGTGGTGGCTGTTCTTGATTCTACGATTCTTGAGCTAATCGATGTGACTGAGGGACTAGTCGAAAATGGGAAAGTTATTGTTAACACACCAAAAAGTCCCAGTGAGATTAATTTACCAAAAGGTCACATATACACCTATGATGGTACTGGCATCGCTCTAAGGAATGGGCTATTAGTTGGAGGATTACCTGTCATCAATACTACTATGCTTGGTGCGATTGCTAAAGCTACAGGTCTTGTGAAGCTGAAAACAGTACAGAAAGTCATTTGTGAAAACTGGGCTGGAAAAGTGGGGGAGCGAAACGCCCAAGGTGCAAAGGAAGCATATGATTCCTGCAAAGACTGAGTCTCTTAGTTAAGCGTACATTCTCTCGTAACCCGGACGCCCGCCGGGTTGCTGTCTACGCATTCCATCAACCTGTTGGGCCATTTCTTCCATCCTACGACGAATCTCTACCGCACTCTCTTTTAATCCTTCGACATCAACACCTACATCATATAATCTGTTCAAAGCTTGTAATAACTGAACTGCACCTTCAGGATCTGGAACCATTGCTATTGCAGGAGTGAGCAACGCAAATCCAACCATTTCTCTACACAGAGTTTCTGAGAGAATCGAGCCAGCAATTCCAGTGATGATACCTTTCGTGAGGATTTCCATTGTATCATCCTCTGCAAGGTCATTCATCTTTTCTTCTTCTGCAGCGTACAATACCTTGCGGTCTGCAGGAAGTCCTTGAACAGGAATGCCATCAAGAATTACTGTTTCTCTAACTCCCACTGTTGCACCCCAATCTAGAAGAGCTGAACTGACCATATAGAGTCCATCATCTGCTACAGGTAGCTCGGCTGTTACAACAAGTAAATTCTTGTCCTTTTTCCCATAAACTCTGAATGGATGACGAAGTCGACCTTCTTGAAAAACAGCAGCTGATGGCATATAACGAGATCTGACGTGTGCAACCTCTTCCATCTCAAATTGCTGAATCATTTCTTGAGCCGCAATTGTTCCAACGACTCCAGCTGATGGGAA
>JAEOUL010000115.1 GCA_016839345.1 Candidatus Thorarchaeota archaeon
TAGAAACTCTTTAGCTATAATTTCGAGTGTATCTACGAAACGATCAATATCCTCTATTGAGTTATAGGCGTGGATTGATGCTTGAATCATTCCGTCATTTGATATTGATTGAATAAGAGAATGTGCGCAAAGGATACCGCTTCTGACAGCAATATTTGATTCGTCAAGGAATAGTGATACATCGTGGCAGTTGATTCCGTTTTCAGGACTAAGATTGAATCCGAATATGGTACTGGTTTCCTTTGGCTCACCATAAATGATGAGATTATCTATCTCCGTGAGTCTTTGTATCATATATTTTGAAAGTCTGTTGATGTGTTTTGTGAGTCCTTGTGCATGAAGTTTTTCAAGGTAGTCAAGCGACTCACCCAAACCTACGATGGCAGGTATGTTCAGATAGCCTGACTCGAACTTGTCTGGTTGTAATGCTACCTCGAACGAGTCATCTTCAATGTTCGTGACAGAAGACGCTCCCAAAATTCCTGGTATGTGAGTTTCGCCAATTGACCTATCAATCCATTGAATAGCTAATCCCGGTGGTCCCATCAAACCAATATTGGCTGAAAAAACTAGTATATCAGAACCAAGTGTTGTTATTGTTTCACTAGTGAGTCCTGCCGAACGTGTAGCATCCGTTAATAGAAGAGCATTAGATTGGTGAGCAATTTCAGCAACGGAATGTATCGGGTTGTGAATTCCAGGACCAGGTGACACATGACCAATTGCTACTAGGCCTGTCTTATCGTCCACAATCTTTTCCAATTCGTCAAGGAGCAGGTTTCCTTTCTCATCAATTGGAGCAATCTCTACATCCAGTCCCATAATCTTTGCAGATCGAAGTAATGAAACAAGGATGGAATTCTCTTCTCCCTGTCCAATCACAATCTTGGTCTTTTTGTTAGTCTTCCAATCATGACCATACACAAATGATGTAACAGTAGTAGGAATTGATTTTTGGAATGATATCTGAGATTTGTCAGTCTGTAGAAACTTAGCCAAGGATTTTCTGACATCTTCAACAATTGCACTACCTTTCACAGCAAGACGATGAGCCCCACGACGAGCTGATGCCACTGTGAAATTGAGAAAATTGTTAGTTGCAGAAACAGCTTGTCGTGGTACAAGTGTAGTGCTTGCTGAGTCAAAATATGCCAAGTCGGGAGTATGATCATAAACACCAAAATCGTGTTTTATGTCAAATTCAGCAGTCATGATTAGTATTCATGGTATGAGCGACTTTAATACAATGCTATGTATTGACGTTGATGATTATTGTGACCAAGAACCTTGTAGAAGGCTACTTCATCGTAACTATAGACGACCTCATCTTTGAAGTTAAGGGCATAGTTCATCCTAGAGACCGTGTTATTGCATATCTTCGATATGTTCCAAGAAAAAAGTCAGACTCAGGATACAGGAAAGTGTATGATTTAGATGAAAGAGAGAATTATCTTCAGAGTAATCATCCATCGTACCTTTGGTTTAGTGAGTCCCATGGAAGAACAGTACAATCTGTTCCAAATAGTAAGATCAAATACATACTTAATCCTGTGAATCGCCTGACGAGTCTTAGAAACAGAATTGATGAAGTTTCAGACTTGGAAAAAGCTTCAGTTGAACTTGCAGGAAAATTGGTAGAATCCTCAGGTATTGAATGGTCAGACATTGGAATTACAGGCTCACAGCTTGTCGGTGTAGCAGGTACGGACTCAGATATTGACCTAGTAGTATTTGGGTCTGACATATGTCGGAGATTCTATTCTAAATTGTCTGAGAACATTGAATCGATTGTGGGTGTTGAGCGTTATACGGGAACCATACTTGATGAGCATGTTACTTTCAGATGGGGAGCTCATGAGAGCCTGAGGTCTGTTCTTCGGAAAATTGAGCAGGCAAAGATATTGCAAGGATTGTTCAGAAACTATCACTTCTTTGTGAGGCTAGTCAAAAATTCAGATGATCTTGATTATGTCTATGGTGATTTTTCATATCAGGAGAAGGGTCAACAATTAGTATCTGGGGAAATAATGAATAATGAGGAGTCTATATTCACACCTTGTGAGTATCTGATTGAATGTGATAATCTTCCAAATATTAGGAAACTTGTAAGCTATCGAGGTAGGTTTACTGAACAAATTTCGGAAGAGATGTTTTTTGAAGCATTAGGGAGACTTGAGATTGTCACTAATCACAAAGAGAAGACACAATTCATGCAGCTAGTGTTGGGTGAACTCCCTACTGACTATTTGGTTCCAAAGTAGTGAGTATTTACGTTCACAAGTCATTCATATCTACATCAGTTCACACATCAGTTGTGTGAATGGCGCCTTATTTGTGAATACTCTAGGGGAAAGGGACCTCTTATTGCTTTAATATTGGAATAGGGATACGATATGTTCTATGATACCTGTGAATAGACACACCCCTTCGTTTCCTGTGGAAACAGGTAAAAAGACCTATGAAATACTTACACACTCATTCACAATGGTTATAGATTAGTGAATAGCGAAATAACTGGAGAATATGGTTTTTTTAACGAAAAAAGGGCTCATATTGCTTTTTTATTGTTAAAAAGACCTGACAGGACGTCAGCACAGTAGAAACGAATCGGACGAGGTCTATATGTGCGCAGACACACTATCTAGCTCTTATCTTGGTATACATAATTCACATACTCACACTTATTTGGGATTTCATGTTAGTTGATTGTGAACAGTTGGTAATATCGGAGAAGATTGGTTTGACTAGTGAAGACAGAACTAACTATGTGTATGAATTCACGTATAGTTCTGCACCAGGTCTTCGTGAAATATTCCAGTGTAAATATGTCAGACCAGATGAGGCTCTTAACAGGTTTAGAAAGATCCTCGCGCTAACCGAATCGCCTTTTGACTTCAAGATTATTGTGTCTGATGAAACAATGGGAGAAGAGTCTAGTTTCCAAGTAAAAGGCGGTAGTATTGAAGAGATGTTTGTCAAATTCAAGGTCTTCTTGGAAACAAGTACAGGATTCGTCTTTAAGCCAGTCAGTGAAGAAATCACAGAGGTCGGAATCGAGGACCTTCGATTTGAGTCAATGAGTAATTACGATAAGATGCAGGTGATAATCTATGCATCCTTCAAACATGGAAAATTCTCCTCGCTTGATGTCACTGAAATTTACCATGACTCCTTTAATGAAGATCTCCCAAAAAGCACAGCATCCACGTATCTAGCAAGAATGTGGAACAATGGAAAGGGACATCTAGAACGATATGGAAACCGTTCAGGTTATACATATAGACTTAGAACTGAGATTGCAGAAGTCCAGAAAGAAACTGAGAGAGCGGAAGAACTTTTGGCTGCAATACAAATGCGAGTTAGAGATTGAACTCAGGTCATAATGTGATTCCTGTTCAAACCATAGTGTTCCAGTTATCACAAATCAAATGTCTTCTCATCCATCTTTATGTCTAATGTTTCCAATTCCTCAAGGATTGGTTTATAGATTTCAGGGATTATTGGTCTGTGAACACCAATCAGAGAGATCTTACCATCTAGAATCATCTTACTTGCTATAGCTACAGGAAGAGCCACCGTCCTAGACATTGAACTGTCGCCATGCGGAATGCCATAGTCAATGAGAGTTGAGGTGATTTTTTCTTTCTTGTCAGGATACTCTGCAATGAACTCATGATGCATGACAATCATATCACGCTCACCTGGAGCATACTGTAATTTTTCCTCGAAAAGATGACAAAGAGCATCTAGGATTGTGTTGATTCTCTCGGGGATTTGTTTTTCTTCAAACAGTCCTAACCATTCAAAGCGCTTGATAATTGGATCATCAGTATCTAGACTACAAGCCTTTGCCACTGCGGATATCACGTTTGAGTCACTAGTTGATGTAAGCTCACGCATTAAATCAGCATAGGTCATATCATTGAAAGATCGTTCCTCTATGTCTAAAAGGCCCAAGTCAGCAATCTTGTCTAGTGTACCGCACCATCCAACATTCCTGAAGGTTCCTCGTAACATCGTTTTTGTTTCTGGAATGTTGTAGATATCAATGTAAGAAAGACTGTCACGATTCGGGTATCCTTCGAAAATACCCATCCTAGGGACCTCCATTAGTTCGCAATTATCAAAGAGCTCAGATCCAGGGATTTTGATTTCTTTCCCATCACGGAGAAAATGTGCATCGTTACGTCCGGCCAAAAGCACTCCTCTGGGACTCCATGATAACTTGTAGCCGTATGGATTGTTGTTTGCATCAGGGGCAGGAAGACCTCCTGTAAAGGATGTAAAGCTAATAATCTTACCGTCATTGTTGTGGACTTCATCAATGATTTTCATGGCGCTCATATGATCTATACCTGGGTCAACTCCGCATTCGTTCAGGATTAAGACACCAGCCTTTTTTGCATTCTCTTCAAGAGCTTTCATCTCATCTGAGATGTATGATGTAGTGCAGAAGTGTGTCTTATGTTTGATAGCGACTTTGGCAGCCTTCACGTGAAATGTGTAAGGGAGCAAAGAGCACACGAGATCGACCTTCTTAGTGAGCTCTTCAAGGAGCTCATCATCTTTTGCTATATTGAAAGCCACAGCTTCAGTGTTTTTACATCCCTCAATGAGACGTTCAGCTTTGCTTATTGTACGACTCGCAACAATGACATAGAAACCATTGTCGGAGAGGTATTGTATGTATGGGCGAGCTACTAGTCCAGCACCCAAGCACAGTACTTTCTTCATTGTTAGTTGTCCTCCTTGGAAAGGTATTGTTCTAGATATTGGAATTTCTCTGTTAGTTTTCCACGATATACAATTACGGCATCCTTGAGCTCACGAGGTAAATCAAGATTTGGAAAGTCTACGGTAAAATCTGCGTTCGCAAGAGCTGGTAAGAAATCTAGCAGTGTTTCACTGAAAGATGTCGACGATTCGCGTGGGAGTTCGCATGGTAAATTATCAACAGCCATGATTACTGGCCCCTCACCTTTCACACCAAGCTCTGTTCGGTTCTCATCGATGATGTAAGTAAATGCAGGTTTGTCAGCACTTGTACATTGAACTGTGAATTCTATCGCGCCTCTAATATCACATGAGATGTCACCGATGACTTGGAGCTTTCGATTATCTTCTTTCCAATGATTTCGAATAAAATCGAGGGTGACTAATCGAGGATATTTGTCTGACCAATAAATACAGTTCATCAAAACTGTGAGATACGGGACATGTCTGTGA
>JAEOUL010000273.1 GCA_016839345.1 Candidatus Thorarchaeota archaeon
GCACCAGATTATCCAGGTCCTGGGCGCCTCTGGGAGATAGTCGAGAAACACCATATTTCGATACTTGGTGTATCACCAACACTGATTCGACTCTTGATGACCTATGGAGAAGAACCAGTCGAACCTCATGATTTGTCTTCGCTCCGTTACTTTGGGTCCACCGGTGAACCTTGGAATCCTGACCCATGGATGTGGCTCTTTGAGAAAGTTGGGAAGAAGAAGGTTCCAATCATCAACTATTCTGGTGGAACAGAGATATCTGGAGGCATCGTGATGGGTAATCCCATATTGCCCCTCAAAGCTTGTGCTTTCTCTGGACCATGTCCTGGGATTGCTGCTGATGTGTTCGATGAGGCTGGCAAGCCACTTAGAAATAAGGTTGGAGAACTTGTCATAAAATCTCCCTGGATTGGAATGACACGTGGATTCTGGAAAAATCCTGAACGGTATGAGAATACCTACTGGTCTCGATGGGACAATACATGGGTCCATGGTGATTTTGCTGCAATTGACTCAGATGGACTCTGGTATATCCTTGGAAGGTCTGATGATATCATCAAGGTCGCGGGTAAGAGATTCGGGCCTGCAGAGGCTGAATCAATAATCGTTAGCCATCCTTCAGTAGCTGAGGCTGCAACGATAGGAGTTCCTCATAAAATCAAGCTCAACGAACTTGTTGTATTCTGTGTACTGAATCCTGGAAATGAGCCATCTGAGAAACTCAGAGAGGAACTCAAACAGTCAGTAGCTATTGCGATGGGTAAACCACTCACTCCTCGTGATGTACTGTTTGTATCTGACTTACCTAAGACGCGGAATGCGAAAGTGATGCGAAGGATGATCCGTGCAGCATATCTTGGAGAAGATCCAGGCGATACAGATTCACTAGTCAATCCGGAGGCTGTAGAGGAGATTAGACGCGCAAAATAGTTTCAACCGTCACAATCCTGACATCCAGCATAGAGAACTTGAACCCCGCCAAGGCATCCGTCTCGGAATACAGTTGTTCCTTTGAGCTGCAGCTGGTCCGCCAACAAGAAAATTCGCTCAACATCCTCCGTCGTGGCACTGTTTGGAAGGTTGACAGTCTTACTCACGGCATTGTCAGTATGTTTCTGAAAGGCACCTTGCATTCTAACATGCCACTCTGGGTCAATCTCATGTGCTGCCTTGAAGACTTGCTTCACATCATCTGGAACCACATCAATATGTTGCACAGAACCAGTTTTTGCTACTTCATGTTCGACCTCGTCACTCCAGAATCCTCGATCTATTGCTATCTTTTCAAAGAGTGGGCTGACTTCACTCAGGTGTATTCCCTCTGCCAGCATTCGACTATGAGCTATCGCAAAGAGTGGTTCAATACCACTACTTGTCTGCGCAATTAGACTGATGCTTCCAGTGGGTGCGATAGTGATAAGACTTGCATTCCTTTTCCATTTGTTGCGTTTCTTCAATAATGCAAAGTTCTCGAAGTTACCCCTGATTTTGGCGAGTTCAGTTGATGCTCTCTCAGCTTTCTGTCGGATGAAGGACATAATCTCCTCCGCTTTCTCTAGCCCCTTAACAGAATCATAGGGAATTCCCAATTTGATAAGAAGTTCAGCAAATCCCATGATACCTAGTCCTATCTTCCTATTGGTCTTCGTGACCTGCTCGATTTCTTTCACTGGGAATACGTTTAGATCGATGATGTTGTCAAGAAAGCGTACTGCTAATCTTACGACTTCTTCAAGTCTTGACCAGTTTATCTCCCCATCTTCGACCATTCTCGAGAGGTTGATACTTCCCAGAACACAGGATTCGTAGGGCAATAGAGGTTGCTCACCACATGGGTTAGTTGACTCTATGAGTTCTCCATTCAATGGATGTTCATCATTGATGCGGTCAATGAAAATGATGCCCGGGTCTCCAGTACTCCACGCATTATGTACAATTGCATCGAAAATCACTCTGGCACTAATGTTCATAATCACCTTCTTTGTATGGGGAGCGACTAATTCGATCTCTCCATCAATCTTGAGGGCTTTTAGAAATGGTTTTGTCAATGAAACTGAGATGTTGAAATTTCTGAATGACTGTTTATCAGACTTGCATGCTACGAACTCCATTATGTCTGGATGGTCACAACGAAGAATGGCCATATTTGCTCCTCTTCTGCGCCCGCCTTGTTTGATGATCTCTGTGGCCGCATCGTAAACTTTCATGAAGCTCAATGGTCCACTAGCCACTCCTCCTGTTGTCCCTACTGTGGATCCTACTGGTCTCAACCTAGAAAATGAGAAACCAGTCCCTCCTCCTGATTTCTGAACAATTGCCATATTTTGGAGTGATGTGAATATTGAGGTCATGTTGTCCTCAATTGGAAGCACGAAACAAGCACTACATTGACCAATCTCTGTACCTGCATTGAACAGAGTTGGACTATTTGGAAGGAACTCAAGATTCGCCATCATATAGTAGAAGAGATCATCATACTCCTGTACATCTACATTCTCATCATACTTCTTCTCAATACTCGCCACTGCTCCTGAAACTCTCCGAAACAACTGAGATGGAGTTTCAGTAGGAGTTCCATCCTCGTCCTTCAGAAGATATCTAGAGAGAACTGTTGCCGCATTGGGACCAAACTTGAGGTCGTCCACAACCCCCATCATCTGGAGAATCTTACGAGCCTCATGGTGTTTCTCACGATATTTCATATATCGTCGAGCAATCTCTGTAAATCCACGTAACATGAGGGTGTCTTCAACTATGTCCTGAATCTCCTCAATGTGAATTACATCTCGCTTCTGTTCGTTAATAATCTGGACTACTTCCTTTGTCAACCCACGAACTGGAGCTGTATCTGCGTTTATTGATTCGAATGCCTTTGTGATGGCTGCTTCAATCTTCGAATCATCAAAATCTACTATTCTCTTATCTCGTTTCTCAACTTTCAACGTAGTTATTCCTCACCAGCGGATTCTCTCTCACAAGTTGAATTGACAAATAGGCTATAAGCCCCTCTTCTATATATGATTCTCCCAAGATGAGATTATGGAGCATTCACCCAAAGTACCTTGATTCGAAGGGTCTAGTTGCACTATGGAGAGAATCTCTACTTGCACAAAAGGTTCTTCGAGGCAAGACGAAAGGATATAGATACCATCCCCAACTTGATAGGTTCAAGAACTCAGAGAATCCTGTAGCTTCAATTGGTATGTATTTGTTTCATATCTATCAAGAGAGCCTTGAAAGAAACTACAACTTCCAACCCTCGAAGATTCACCTGGTTGAGAATGTTCCCAAAATTAGAATCTCACTCGCACTATTGCGTTCTGAATTTCAACATCTTCTAGGCAAGCTGAGATCACGCGACACTAAGAGATTCAATCAATTGATCTCAGTGAAGAAAATTGATCCTCACCCATCCTTTGAAGTGTCATCATCAGATGAATGATGACTCAGAAGAACTCGCATTATTCCAGCGGTTACCAATCATTGTCATCATTCCATTCTTCGTCATCCCACTCTTCCTCTTCATTCTCCCATAAGTCAACATCCTCTACATAGAACAAAGATTCCATCTCTATGATTAGTCACAAATTCATTAAACTGTACACCTTTAATCGATTTCACTAATCAGAAGACATCTTGGTCCTTCTCAATCGTTACCAAATCTAGATTTGTACTAATTCATTGTGACTCTTGAGTGACTAGATTATCCAAGACTCTCTGAAGGTATACCTCAAACTGATCAATTTCCTCTGATTCAAAGCCTTTGTAGAAGATTTTAGTCATCTCCACTGAAACTTCGATATAGACATTCAACATTTGTCGGGTTTTGTCGGTTAATTCAATCAGAACCTTGCGTCGGTCTTCCTCAGATGGAACACGTTTTACATGATCTGCGTTCTCAAGGCTGTCTAAAAGCTCACTCAGTGTAGATTTACGTAGCAGAGTTTTCTTGATTAGTTCGTTAATTGGAACGCCATCCTCCTGCCAGAGGGCAAACAGAATTCTCCCCTGTCCAGGACCTATGTCGAGACCGCGTTCTTTGAGAAGCTCTGAAAAGACCCTTCTTCCAAGATGATGAATCTGGGTAACTAGAAATCCGCCCCGTCTTTGTGACATCATTTTCCATCACCTAACTCCAATCTGAAAGTCATACTGCCTGCCCAGCCTTTGGCAACATTTGGAACCATTCTGAGAAGAGTATGATCAGGGTCATCGTATCCCTTAGGATAGTATCTTTCCCAGCCCTCATGCCATAGAGTTTTCTTCAACTCCAAATCATCTACAATCTCTATCTCTCCTCCAAACATAACCCCCCTCCATTCGTCGGGATTGCAATAATAGACAGAAACTTCTGGTCTAATTTTTATTTCAGTAATTTTGGTGGAGGATGTGTTTGTCGAGAAAATAATCGTAAAATCCTCCCGATGCTTATCAAAAAGTGGAATCAGCTTTGGAAATCGCTCCTTATTTCGAAGATTGAACATTGCTCTCGTTTGAGGAAATCCCTTCTCATCAACAGTTGTCAAATATGCGGGCCAGCCAGTTTCCAACAGGTTCAGACACATCTCTCTAATTTCTTTCTTCTTCAATTCAGACAACCTTCAATTTAGTTCGGAACCTAATCAACTAGTTCGGTTCCTAACTAATATAACTTTTGGTTCGGGTTGCGGAAAATCTGCCGCCTTATATACTAAATCTGATGCATATTTTCACATGAGAATTCAATCTTTGAAGAAAAGAAGTGTTGAGATCCATGTTTCACAAATCCTTGATGCTTTAGAATCAACTGAAGCTGTGCGAAACATGACAACGAATCTACTGAAGATGTGTGATGAATATGGTATTCTTGAATCAAAGAATCCCTTGGGTGAGGCTGCTGGAATTATCTACATTGCTGGAATTCTAACGAATCATCCTGTCACTCTTTTGAGGATAGCTCGGAATGCAGGAACATCTCCAAAGACCGTCAGGAAATACAAGACATACCTAGCAAGTAACCTCAAGACCAAGAAAGAATGGCCTAGTCTTCCGTTGAAAGGAAAGTGAAAACAAATGAGTATTCAGATTTTTTCCATCTTCTTATATACTAAATATGAGAGGTTTATTCCATGACCGAATTCAGATATGAAGCAATTAGCCAATCAGCGAAGCAAGTTCTATCCGAACTACGTCTTCCTGAACAGACTCAGATAAGATGTCTGACCATCTTAGATGATAAGAGAACAAAGGAGATTCTCACTGAACGAAATACGAATGGCATAATCGCAGGTGCAATCTACATTGCCGCCATCCTGACAGAGAATAGACTCCCTCAACAGAGAATCGCTGAAGTAATGGACATCTCTGAGGCAACTATCAGGAAATACTATGTACAGCTAGTCAAGGTTCTTGAGATGAAGAGAAAAGAAGACTAGTTTTCCTTATCAGCATCACCTGTGTTTGTGACCCTTGCCATAAACTCGGGAGAGATGTGAGTCATTCCCTCAGCCTTAGCCTGCTCCACGATACCCTTGAAGAATCTCTTTAGAAAAACTCTAGGTACATTTATGATCATTTCACCAGCTGCATAGTCCCAAGTGACTAGGAGTCAAGTCAGTGTGAATCCTCTCTATGTATCTATCCACGTCAATTAAAGAACAATTGAGCAAGTGCATGAGTCGCTCGGAAAGACATCTAACATAGTTATCTTGAATAGATGATTTGAAAAAAAGGGTTTGAGGAGGTAGACAAGCCACCTCCTCTGGTGTACTACTTTCTCCTGACGAGTACGATTGCCAGGACAATTATGATTGCGGTTCCAGCCACGATCCCCAAAGTCAATGGGTCAAGAATAAGTCCTGGTGTGGAGGGATCAACACCAAGCACTGGATCATACTCAAGAGTGTCATTACCGAAGTTCTCAAAGGCGAGATACACTGCGTTTCCAGAGTAACCACCTGAGGCTTCACCAAAACTGGCTTTGACCTGCAAGGTGTTGGTAGCTGCAAGAGCAGTTTCCTCATACTCGAAGTAACCATTCTCGAACTGGAATTTAGTACCAACCTTGTGGAATCCTGTTGGGTTAGTATCACCTTGATTTTGTCCATGTGAACTCTGAGTCACTGTGAACATTAGAACTAGAAGCGAGGTTTCAAAGGTCCAGGTCCAACCTTCAACCATAAGGTCGAACTTGAACTCACCTGGATTCTCTAAGTACATGTGCACATTGATACTTACATTCACATCGAACGCTGGAAGACTAGGTAAGTGACCATAGTCAACACCTGATCCTTCTGGACGAGGATCAAATGTGGCCTCTGTGGTGAAGTTGAAATGTACCTCAGTAGTATTTCCATCATCCTCAACGGTTTCAAAACCACTGAATTCCCAACCTACTGTTGGCAGGACAAATGGAGCACCAATCATGTCGTCAGTACCATTCTCGAACACACCATTACCATCTGTGTCATTCACTTCGAACATCCTGACAAACATGACATGATAATCCACTACTGGATTATTCGGGTCCCACCAGTGAAAGTGGGGGGCCTGATCGTTTCCAGTCACTTTGATTGAAATATCGTCCGTTTCAAGTGATACAATACCAGCGGAATGCTGGTAGAGAATTCCACTGCTCTGCGCGGCAGCGAGCGGCATCCCCAGCCCTATAATTGTGAGGGCGAAGAGAGCTAGTGCAGTTTTTTTGTAAACGTCCACTTAATCACCTGAGATTTCTTTCATCTTTAGTATTTATAGGGAGTATTAACTAGAGAATGGACGACCGAGGAAAAAAATATGCTATTAACGCTTTAAAACAAAAATAAAGGTTTATAAATCCTTAAAATCCTTCAGGATTCCTTTTACTTTCCAATCAGTTTCTTTGCCATGGTGTGTATATTGTCAACTGTGAAGCCATACTTCTCAAATACTACTTTGACAGGCGCAGATGAACCAAACTCTTCGACAGAGTGCATAATCCCTTCATCTCCGATCCATTTCTCCCAACCATGAGAAACACCAGCTTCCACAGCCAATCGTTTCTTGATATTGGGTGGCAGGACAGAATCGCGATACTCCTGACTCTGTTTCTCAAACAGCTCCCAGCTCGGGAATGAAACTAGTCGTACACTGACACCTTCCGTGAACAGTTTCTCAGCAACTTCCACAATGAGTGGGACCTCAGAACCTGAAGCCATCAAAATAATTTCAGGCTCTTTTCCAATATCAGCTAAGACATAAGCTCCGTTTTTGAGACCTGCAGCTGAGGCGTACTTGTTTCGGTCTAAGATTGCTATATTTTGTCGGGTTAATGCTATCAGTGTAGGCTTGTCCGTATTGGCAATAGCTATCTTCCATGCCTCGACAACCTCGTTTGCGTCCCCTGGTCGGATGACAGTAAGATTAGGGATTGCCCTTAGTGATGCAATCTGTTCCACAGGTTGATGTGTAGGTCCATCTTCACCAACCCCGATACTGTCATGAGTGAACACCCAGATACTTCTATGCCTAGACAAAGCTGATAGACGAATCGATGGGCGCATATAGTCTGAGAACATGAGGAATGTGCCTGAATATGGGATTACGCCACCGTGTGCGGCCATCCCGTTGACAGCTGCTGCCATTGCATGCTCACGTACTCCATAGTGGATATTTCTTCCCTCAGGAGAGTCTGCCTGAAATGCTGGACTACCATCAATCCATGTTTTATTTGAAGGAGTCAAGTCCGCAGAACCTCCAATCATCTCAGGCAACTTTGAGGCCAACGCATTGATGGTCTTCCCTGATGCAGCTCTTGTGGCAATCGGTCCATCACTCGGATGAAACGTTGGCAGGTCTTCATCCCAATTATCGATAAGCTCACCCTTCATTCGTCGACTGAACTCTTTCGCCAATTCAGGATGTGCCTTGGAATAATTCTCAAAGAGCGAATTCCACTCCTCCTCCTTTTTCGCTCCCTGCTCTCCAACCTCACGGAGATGTTTGAGCACCTCATCAGGAATGTAGAATGGGGGTTCAAGAGGCCAGTTGAGTTTCTTCTTAGCACCTGCCAACTCCTCCTCTCCTGCTGGTTCTCCATGAGCCTTTGCTGTATCTTGTCTGGTAGGTAGACCATAGCCAATATGGGTCCGGACAGAAATGAGTGAAGGTCGTGAATCTTGCTTTGCATTCTGAATAGCTTGGTCGACTGCAGCAACATCATTTCCATCTTTCACACTTTGGACATGCCATCCAAATGCCTCAAACCGAGCATTACGATCCTCAGAGAATGTAAGGTCTGTACTTCCGTCGATGGATATGAGGTTGTCATCATAGAGTAGGATTATTTTGCCTAAACGAAGATGTCCGGCGAGTGATGCGGCTTCTGATGATAGACCCTCCATAAGGTCACCATCAGTTACAATTGCGTATATGTAGTGATTAACGAGGTTGAAACCGGGTTTGTTGAATACTGCAGCCAAGTGCGCTTCGGCGATTGCCATCCCAACAGTGTTTCCAAGTCCCTGACCAAGTGGACCAGTTGTAACTTCTACACCGGGTGTGCAGAAGTTCTCTGGATGTCCCGGAGTCCTGCAACCCAGTTGACGGAAATCCATCAGATCCTCCATGCTGACATCGTATCCAGTGAGATGTAACAGAGAATAGAGCAACATCGACCCATGGCCACCAGACAAGACAAATCTATCGCGCTCCCACCAATCCGGATTCTTTGGATTGAAACGTAAGTGTCTAGTCCATAGAGTATACGCCATAGCAGCGGCACCCATAGGCATACCCGGATGCCCTGAATTGGCACGCTGGACAGCATCAGCTGATAGAAATCGAATGGTATTGATTGCTAAATCTTGCAGTTTCGAATCAGACATCGACGTTCTCTCCTTACTCCTATGCAGATTCTTGGTAGACCAAGATTGTACTGATGACTAGTCGGTCTGACGTATCACCCTCTTTTTGATTGTTGTGTTTCCATTCAGGCACTTAATCCGACCGAAGTACCTGGTGGATAGATTTCGAAGAACTCCTCCTTGAGAATGTCCATGATTATGAAATCCTGAAATGCTCCGTTCACATATGCTGCATTTCTAAAGACTCCTGCTTGCTTAAACCCTGCATTTTCGTAAGCTTTCTGAGCGCGTTCATTATTCCTCAAAGTAATTAGATAGATACTGTTGAGCCCCAAAATATGGAAAGATATCCAGAGCATTACTCGTGTTGTATCACTACCGAATCCCTTTCCGAGATTCTCTTGATTATGAATTGCAATACCAAACTCAGCCCGTTTGTGTTGTTTAGAAATATCAAACAGACTCGCAGTACCAAGAAACTCCCCAGTTTTCTTATTTTCAATTGCCAGAGTCATTCTTCCATCCCTCCAAGGATTCTGAACAGTAGCATTCTCCAACCAATTACGTTCTGCATTTCTTGACATCGGTATCTGGTTGTCCAAGTACTGACGAAGTTCGAGGTTATTCCAATGTTTCAGAATGATGTTAAGATCATCCATCTCTAGTGCTCTAAGCTTTACCTTCTCTCCATAATACATACTTGGTGGATGCTAAAATATGAAGATAAAGATGCTCAAAAACGGCTTAGTTCGATACACTCTTTATTTTATGACACATTAGATTTCACAAGATTCCGAGGTCTATAGTATGAGTACCAAAAAGGAGTTTTTTGATGAACCTCTTGTTAGGGTAGATACTTTGAAGGCCAGATTTCCTAAGATATGTCCAGTATGCGGTTCGCCAGCGACAAAAATCGTAAGAATGAAGATGGCAAAAAAGAGTCCTCAATATTTACGGCGCCAGTGGAATCCTGCATATACGCCATACATGGTGGGAAGGAATGCTCCTCGTAATCCAGAGATGAAAGTCTTCCCAGTTCAGGTATGTGAAGATCATGCCAATCCGGATGCTGGCAGCGATAGACCGCAGACATTATGTTTAGTTGTTGATGGTTTCCTATTGGGATTTCTCATCTTTGGTCTTCTTTTCATGGGAAATCAGATCTCACGGGGACAACCTATTTCTATCTGGCCAATCTTGACAATAGGCCTCTTTGCAATTGCAATGCTTTTGTCTCTGGTAGCTTTCATGCCAAATGCGCTTGCGAAAGCAGTGCAAATTGTAGGCTTTGATGCTGGAATGCAGAATGTTTTGATAGCTTTCAAAAACCCTGTTTATCGTGTGGAATTCATGAAGCTTAACCAGATGACAGCAGAGCTTGTCAGTTGGATTATGAAAGCTGATAACTAGCGATTGGGCAGTGAAAAATTAGTTTGAAGTGCTCAAGTGGCTTCCATCAAGAGCACTTCACTAAGTGTTAGGCAACGACGTTTTGCATTATCATTGGATAATCTAGAGTTGGTACCAATGGAAACTTTCTCAGAGCAATGATTCATGATTATCACCTGTAAGTGAAGGAGTGAATAATTGCATCTGTTGAGATCTTCTTCCTGTAGCTTTTCTTGTTATTCCGCTTAGTTAACGCCATTCGATTACCTCCGATAAAGGAACGCGTGGGTCAAGGCATCGGTGGAAACCTTTGTTTTATTGTTCTTTAACACAGATGTTCTTCGTGAGTTAATTGCTAGAGCCATAATATTTCACAAGAATTACTACTCCGATTTAGTATATATACCGGAGCCACTTATGAGGGTCACAGAATGAAGTCACAATATGTGACTATCAGGAAGTGTGGTTGGATGTAGATATGAAAGAAATATCGGTCACAGGGCTTGTTTCCAAGGTTTTGAATTATTACATTATTTCCACTGATGATGGAACAGAATACAGACTGTCTGCAATCATGCCTTGGGAAGCAGTACCACCTGACTTTGGTTCCGGAGATTTTGCCCTTCATATTGGCAAACGAATGATGGTATGTGGGAGCACAGACGGGGATACAATTTGGGGTGCGACACTGTCTGATGTAAATGGTTGCAACACTCTCAGAGAATGAATTAGAAAGAAAAGAATGGGGGCAGCCATGTGGCTAGCCCATTTAATCCGGATTAAACTTTGAGTTTGGCCTCACTCTTCCAGAGTCCGTGTATGTTACAATAGGATGTAGCCATTAAGGTTCCTGATTTACCTGTTTTGAAAACAAACTTGGCAACTGGCTCGCTGTAAATTCCACTAGTATCTGGACCTTGTGCAGATTCACCATGATGATCGAACGTTGCGTACCCAATCTCTACAGGAAACTTTTCTCCCTCTGGCCAGAAGAAAAGATCCATCCACTTGATATGATGATTAGTTGTGTTTGGATGTGCAATTTCCTTACCAACGGAAACCATGACAACAGCTTTTCCATCCTCAACTTTCTTGATATCAATCACAGGAACGTGTTTCTCACTCTTCCAATCAGCTGTCTGTATCCATTTCTTGGACATTTTTCCCTACCTCAATTTCTAAAGTTCGACATTATTGCTCGAACCGCTGTGAGGTTTAATGTGTTATATGTTAAAACACTTCTCCTATACACTCTCTCGGTTAATACAAAACTAATCTGATAGTCTTTCGAGTTGGTCCAATGTGAGATGTCCCTTCTCAGTCAATCCATAATAATTTCTCGAGGTCTTTCTATACGTTATCTCAGATCTTGTCTGGACAATAAGGCCACTATTCTTCAGTTCAGAGATATGCTGGTAAATAGAGGGAATTTTGATTTTCATGCCGTAGTCATCAACCATTGATTTCCATATTGCATAACCATAGGATTCTCCTCTTGAAAGAATTTGTAGTATTCGAACTTTAGTCTGACCAAGACTTGTTGTAAAACGTCTTCCCTCAACATGACTTAGGAAGTGTTCCAGTGCACCCTTGCCTTTTACGAATGAACGGGCGATTTCTGGATACTTCAATCCCATTCCAGTGATGATACAAACTACTTGATCGGTTTTATCAATTTGACCTTCGGCCACTAGTTTTTGCAGTACTGCTATTGTTGTGGCTGAGGCTGGCTCAGCAAAGACGCCTTCCAATCTGGCCAAGTCTTTAACCGCATCGAGTATCTCTCTATCAGTCACAGAAATTGCCAACCCCCTAGAGCTTTCTAAGGCATCGAGAGCCATATGTCCACAGGTAGGATTCTTCACACCAATGTCAACTGCAACAGTTGAAACACGACTTGTTGGATTGATTTTCTTGCTACCCCTCTCAAATGCTTCTACAATTGGTGAACATCCTTTTGCCTGTGCTCCGACTAGCTTGACATCAAGCTGGGAAATCAAGTCTAGTTCTTTAAGTTCTTCAAGCCCTTTCCATATCATTGAGATGTGTCCGCCATTTCCCATCGGCGCCATCACCCAATCAGGGGTTTTCCAGTTCAGTTGTTCACAAGTTTCAATGATAGTTGTCTTAACCCCTTCAAGAAAATGTGGATTGTTTGACATAACACAATGACTTCGCTCACTGTTCTGCCAAGCCCGCAACATTGCCTCTTCTCGATCCTTCACAATCTCAACCTGAGCTGCGTATGCCAGGATCTGATAGAGTTTACCTGAATCCACATGTCCCTTTTGACCGATATACACCTGACTATCCAGACCTGCTCTTGCAGCATATGCTACAAGTGAAACTGCCAGATTACCTGTTGACCCACAGCCAACGGAATTGAATTCTCTAATTTTTGCTACAGTGACTTCGATTGCTGTTCCTCTGTCTATGAAAGAACCAGTAGGGTTAGTTGTTTCATCTTTTAAGTATAGATTATCCAAACCTAACTTTTCAGCCAAGCCGTAACATTTGTGGAGGTATGTTCCCCCTTCTCCAAGGGATATGATGTTGACCTTATCTGATATGGGTAGTATCTCATGATACCTCCACACTCCAGGCTCCCTTCTCTTAAAGTCCTTCTTTCTGAGATCTTCTTTCACACGTTCAAGGTTATACTCTGCACGCAACACGCCTCCACAATTCATGCATCTAGATGAATATAATTCAGGATCATGTTCGTGGTTACACTCCGAGCATTTGAACGTAGACAAGTATGACATTACATATCTGGCCTATATATAGGCTCAAAATTATATATCATTTTTCATAAACATCGCTTGTTGGAATAAACAAGCCTCACAAGGAGAACCATTGCTATGGTATCATTCACCACTTCTGATGTTAAGGTACAATCTGATTCAGAATCTTTGGTCACAATCAGAGCTGCCACATCTACAGATGCCGTAGCAATTCACCGAGTTATGCAGTCTGCATTCAGTTCCCTTATATCAAGAGGATACCCAAAGAAGGCTATTGATATAACGATCTCCAAACCATGGAGAATTCGTGACCGCATATTATCAGACTCTCTGGTTTTTGTTGCAGAAACTGACGGCGAAATTGTAGGAACTGTGACAGGAATTGAAGAACATGAAAGTATGCGTGTAAGCTCTTTTGGAGTTCATCCAATGTACCAATGTCGTGGTATTGGCAAAAAATTGCTTGAAACTCTAGAGTCAGTTGCGGTTAAGAACGGCAATCACAAGTTGTTCTTAGCAACCGCATGGGCAATGACTGAAGCTATTCAACTGTATCGCAGTCTTGGATACAGGAAAGAGGGATATCTGCGAAATCATTACTATGGTGAGGATTTGATTTTTTTCAGCAAATACCTATCTAAAGAGGATGATGAATATTGGAGCTCTTCAGACCTAAAACGATAAACACAGCACTATTCGTGTCTCTTCTTGCTGTCCTTACTGCACTAACCACTGTAGCCACTATAATAATCATAATCCCATTTCCAACAAGTTTGGGTTACCTGAATTTTGGCGATGCCCTTGTTATGATGAGTGGACTCCTACTTGGGCCTCTCGGTGGCTTTTTCGCAGGAGGTGTAGGTTCAGCAATGGGCGATGTGACTTTAGGTTTCCTCCAATATGCCCCGATAACCTTTGTTGTAAAAGGGTGTGAAGGAATGATTGTAGGACTAGCGAGCCGCCAAGTTGGTATGATCAATCGTCTAACAAAGTTGGACATTGTAGGTTTGGTAGCAGCTTCGCTAGTTATGATGTTTGGCTATTTCATCGGTGAGATATTCTTGTTTCTTCTTCTGGACTTCACTTTTTTGGTGGCACTAGGAGCAGCATTTGCAGAACTAATCACACTGAATTGGATACAGGTGACCGCAGGTTCAATCATCACCGCCGTGGCAGGTCCAGCCATTAGGGGTTTTCTTAGGGATTACATCTATGAATCGGAAACTGCGGATACTTGGACTGAAGAGGATGTTCATACATCTGCTGAACTCGGCTAATGGTTATTCTGTGCTTTAGAAATTAAGAGTTGAGCTGCAATGATTTCACAGATTTGTGAAACTGGAGTGGAATCTGAAGATGCAGGTACGTGGAGCTAGTTTTCTAATCACATTCAGATGCCCATCTAAATGCGCACACTGCGTATACCAGGCTGGGCCAGAACAAGAAGGTCATATCAATCTCAATGAGGCTGAGAAGTGGCTGTCTGAGCTAGCAGAAATTAAGCAGTTTGAGTGGATCACACTTCATGGTGGCGAACCTTTTCTCTACTTGGATGAAATGAAAGCAATTTTGAGAATGGCGAAAGAGTTAGGCATCCCACGAAGAGGTTCCATAACCAATGGCTACTGGGCTAGGACCCCCTCATTCGCCAAAAAAACACTCAAGGGACTTGTAAATGCAGGTCTGAATAGGATTACTTTCAGTGTTGATGGATTCCACCAACAATATATTGACATCAGGAGTGTGAAATTTGGTATTGAAGCCGCGATTTCACTTGGTATTGAGCGGATATGGATAGACAGTTACTACTTGGAGTCGATTGACTCCGAGAATATGTTTGATAAGATGACAAAGGGGAGTCTTAGAGAAGTACAAGGAATAGGAGAAGTTGAGTACTCATTACATAAAGTCGATTTTGAAGGTAGAGGAGCCAAATCGTTAGTTGGCTACACTGAGGTTTCATCCGAGATTCCTAGAGGCGCCTGTGTACTTCCATATTGGCTAGGAGGCGATTTACAAAGCCCTGAAGTGATTGAAATAGATTTTGAAGGAAATGTCACGCTGTGTCCCGGAGTTTGTATCGGGAATGCAAAATTGGAATCGCTCAAAAAAATTCTCAGCAACTATGCATATACCAACCATCCAATCATTCGCATTCTAGTAGAGGAAGGTCCAGTAGGTCTCTATAGACACGCTACACAACACGGACTCAACCCAAGTCCTAAATTTGTCAATGAATGCCATCTATGTTTTGAGATGCGTAAACTATTACATGAACACTATCAACGTTTTCTCGCACCAAAAAGATGCTATCAATAGATGAGATATGAGGGCTACAAAAACAGAATAGAAAACAATGAGGTTCAGAATCCCTTTTTAGGAGTTGGCTACTCGTAGTTACCTGACTCAGATTGAGTCAGTCCAATACAATCATGATTGGAAGGTCTAGGTATGGCAGACAGAATGGATTTGAAAATCGATCCAAAGCGAATTGAGGAGATCAATGATTTTCTGCTTAGAGATGATAACCCACTTGTCACTGAAATATTTGACGTGATTGACAAATATGGTGGAGTGGATGAGATTAACAAAAAGGCTAAGGAGGCAAGGAAGCTTGAGAACCTCCTCGCACAGCTTGAAGCAAAAGACTCTGACTATGTAAAAGACCTCACTTGGCTGCAAGAACAACGTGACAATGATGCCTTCATCTCGATACCTGACTATCGCCGTAAAATTCTGGGAAACAAGGCTGACAGTACCAAATTCGATGACAGTTTTGCTGTTACTCTTGAGATTAGTGCATGCCAATACTTCCCCTGGCTAATTGAAGAAGCCAAACAATCAATCGAAAAACAGGAACTTATGCCTGGCCGATTCATTCGTGTTCGAAATATGGCGGAACAGACTAAAGATGATCAGGTCATTGCGTTTGCGGCTGGTATGCAGATTGTAGGTGCATCTTATGTTGAAACACTTGACTCAAAAGGCACTTACCCCGGCTCAGACGGTGCTCCAGTGAATATTCATCTCGGAGGCCCAGAAACAATCACCGGATACTTTGGTGGTGTTGGGATGCCTAATGACTTCCCATTAAAGTGGGCTAATGAATACCTGAACTATTTCACAAAGTATGGTGTGAAACAAGTACTCAACATCAATCCCGGTAGTGTACTTGTTGGATATATGATGCATAAACTAGGAATCGACATGGAGTTCAAGATATCCGTCTTCATGGGCAATGATAATCCGTATGCGTGTCTTTGGACACTATTGACAGCCAAGCTCTTCAGTCGCCAAGATGGAACCAGTCCTCTGATAGGTTTCAACCTCTCCAACAGTGTGGACAACAAGACATTGGAACTTGCGGCATATGTGAGAGAGGACTTTGGGTTCGAGGATGTCGTCCGACGTGAGCATCATATCACTGAAACTTACAAGAGTATTGTCCGACAACCCTATGA
>JAEOUL010000042.1 GCA_016839345.1 Candidatus Thorarchaeota archaeon
CCTTTTGGATAACTTGAAACACGGTTGCTTCTTCTTGAACTTCAACTTCTATCAACTGTTTCTCAAGCAACCTACGAATTGGACCAAACGATTTGAAGCGGACTATCATTGTTCACAGGAATTTCAATAATGGTGTACTATTCAGCCTTTGCATAGTGCTCTACAAGTTCGGTTACTAGGTTATCAACTGCGTTGATTATTTCATCGATGTCATATTTTGTGGCATTGTCATAATGTATACCAACAGTAACTACTACCGATCTTTCTAATTTCTTACAGATTTTCTCAGCTGCAGAATTGGCAACAATATAGTCCTTATGACCAGGAAATGTCAATGAACTCAAACTGACAGTAGAAGCATCCCGATAATGACTTGGTGTTACATAGGCAATAGACACTCCACCAATATGGTGTTCATCTCCACCATGTATAGAAACTAGAAGATCGTTCCCTATTTCCTTTACTTCCAGATAGATGATATGGCGACCTGATTTTCGTTGTAAAATCATCAGTCATAGTCTCCTTTGGCAAGATTTTCTTGATACATCTTATAAGATAGAGTAAGAGTCTTTGGATGTGCTGAACGATATTCATCTAATAGACGAACAGCAGTACTATGAGGTGCAGTCTTTACTATTTCGGGATTCTCATGTGCTTCTTTTGATATTTGTCGAAGTGCATTAATCAGATGGTCAAGTTCTTGTTTGGATTCGGTTTCAGTTGGTTCAATCATAAGAGCTTCAGGCACAATCAATGGAAAGTAGACAGTAGGTGAATGAACACCAAAGTCTAGTAGTCGTTTTGCGACATTCATGGCAGTGACACCAGTTGTTTCTTTAAGCTCTCTTGCAGAGATGACGCATTCATGCATTCGTGGAGCATCTTGTGAGAAGGGGAGTGTAAATCCAGGTATCTGGCGTACATGATGAGCTACATAGTTTGCATTCAATACCGCTACCTCCGAGGCACGTTTGAGACCCTCTAGTCCTAGAGAATATGAATATGCATAAGCTCGTACAAGGACACCGAAATTGCCATAGAATGATTTCACTTTTCCAATGGACCTTGGTCTATCATAATCAAAATCAAACTGACCGTTTTCATTCCGGATTATTCGAGGAACCGGTAGGAATTCTTCAAGAGATTTCTTGACTCCGACAGGACCTGCTCCAGGACCTCCGCCTCCATGAGGTGTTGAGAAGGTTTTGTGAAGGTTAAGATGAACGACATCAAATCCCATATCACCAGGTCGTACTTTATGCATTATCGCATTGAAATTAGCACCATCGTAATAGACTAGTCCACCAGCATCGTGAACAATCTCGGTGATTTCACCGATATCTTTCTCAAAGACACCAATTGTATTGGGATTTGTCAGCATTAATCCTGCAGTCTTTGGTCCAGCGACGGATTTCAACGCATCGAGATCCACTAGACCATCTTTACTTGATGGGATTACAACGACATTGTAGCCAGCCATAGCAGCTGATGCAGGATTAGTTCCATGAGCTGCATCTGGAATAAGCATCTCATTCCTTTGTTCACATTGATTTGTCACACATCGATGATACTCGCGTATCATCAAGACTCCAGTCCATTCACCTTGTGCTCCTGCTGCAGGTTGAAGAGTGACCGCATCCATCCCAGTGATTTCACCTAACCACTGTTCGAGTTCCCACATTAGTTCTAGAGCACCCTGAGTTGTGGAAACGTCTTGTAGTGGATGTATCCATGCAAATCCAGGATTCGCAGCAGCAAGATTATTCTGCTCTGGATTGTATTTCATGGTGCAACTACCTAATGGATAGGTGCCTAGACTTACCGAGTAATTCATCTGGGAGAGTCTAGTGAAGTGGCGTACGATTGTGGGTTCAGAGACCTCGGGTAGTTTTGGTGGGGTCTTACGAATCATCGATTGAGGAATAACATCTGCTATTCCTCCGACGTGTTTACGAATCTCATCTTCTGGAGTTGGAAATCTATGAGCAATAACTCCAGGATCTGTACGCTCGAACAAAAGGGGTTCTTCCCATTTTGCTTGTCGACCCTTATACGCCCCACTCATTTCGTCGCACCTCCGTTAGCAACGATTTGACGAACCGTATCCACGAGCTTATCGATATCTTGTTGCGTATGAATTTCAGTGACACAGAATAACATTGATTCTCCAAGATCAGGAAATGTATCATTCAGGATCTTCCCACCTTGAATCCCAGCATCTACCAATCCGTCATGAACCTGCTGAGATGTAATGCCATTCTCAAACTTAACAACAAATTCATTCCAAAAAGCTTCACCTATTGCAGGAGCCTTTACACCCTTGATGGCATTGAGTTGTTTGGCAGCATAATTTGCCTTCAATGTGATTGTTTCGCCAATCTGCTGTAGTCCTGAAGGACCGAGAACAGACATGTATATTGCAGCAGTCACGGCTGCGAGTGCTTGATTAGAACAAATATTACTAGTTGCCTTTTCTCTACGTATATGTTGCTCACGAGGACTGAGTGTGAGTACATAGCCATTCTCAAAGGGTTCTTCCTCCGTTCGTGTCATACCAACAAGACGCCCAGGAAGCTGATAGATTAGTTTCCTATCATTGATACATCCGAAGATACCAAGAAGCGGACCTCCATAACTTACGGGAGAACCAAGATGTTGCCCTTCAGCAACAATGATGTCAGCTCCATAATCACCAGGTGGACGTAGAATTCCGAGGGAGAGAATATCAACTCCTGCAACAAGGAGTGCTCCATTCTCATGTACTATTTTTGCAATCTCATCTACTTGGGTCTCGATGAAACCTAGATGACTTGGCGTCTCAATGTACACTCCAGCCACTCGATCATCTATCTTTGCCTTAAGGTCTGATAGTGACATGAGCCCTGTGGTTTGATCATAATCTATCTTCACTAATTCAATATCTGCAGGTTCAGTATAAGTGAGGAGTACATCATAAAACTCAGGATTGATTGTCCCAGGTACGAGGAACTTAGAACGATTTTTCTTCACACGCACTGTCATTCGTGCGGCTTCTGCAACTCCCGTTGACATGTCATACATCGATGAGTTGACAACATCAATCTGCAATATTTCAGCTAAAAGACTCTGATACTCAAACAAAGTCTGTAACATGCCTTGACTTATTTCTGCTTGATAACTTGTATATGATGTGACAAATTCGGATCTACCTGCCAAGGCAGGAACTATTGCAGGAATATAATGCATCCCAACACCAGACCCAAGAAAGACACTACCATCAGATGCAGGTTTATTTTTAGTAGCAAGTTCTTGTATTCGTTCAGAGACCTCGAATTCAGAGTGTGATTCTGGAAGTTTTAGGTCATGCTTGACCCGGAACTCTTTAGGGATATTTGAAAAGAGTTCTTCAAGACTCTTCTTACCCATCGAGTCTAGCATTTCTTTCTCAGTATCCTTTGTCCTTGGGATCCATGGATGTTTGTACTCCATCGTTTGTTTCTCCAACAAGCACTGTTCTGCAGTGCAGAGTATTCCAGCAAAATAGCTTTCGGGTCAGACAAAGTTTTGATGTTCAGAGTCAGAATAATTTTTAACCACAATTGGAGAATCCACGGATAGCTACAGGAGTAACATTAAGATGAAGCGTTGGCTCATGGATATCCTCGCCTGTCCAGCAAGTGACTGCAGAAGTAAAATCAATCTTGATGTTTACAAGTCTCATATGCTGGAGTCAGAAGGAAAAGAGGTAGAGGAAATTGATGAGGGCCTTCTCAGATGTGAAAAATGTGGTAGATGGTATCCTGTAATTGATGGGATTGCTTGCATGCTCCCAGATGATTTACGAATGGATGGCAAGCAAAATATCGAAGAGACCGCCTTTCTTGAAAGATGGCGTGAGAAAGTACCTACCGACATCTTGAAGAATGGATTACCCTTTGGACTTACAGAATAGCCCCGTGGTGTAGTGGTCCAGCATCGAGGGTTTTGGTCTCTTGGACCTAGGTTCGAATCCTGGCGGGGCTACCACTTCTTA
>JAEOUL010000274.1 GCA_016839345.1 Candidatus Thorarchaeota archaeon
AGGTGTGGTCAGGTTTCAGCAGAGCTCAATGTGGTAGGAGGGGGGGAGTTATGTAATGAGGGCATGTTACGAAAACAAGGCCCTGCCGGTTCACTGACCACGTATATAGTTGTGTTTTCTGAGCCTATTAAGTTTCCCTCTTCAGTAGGAATTGTAGGCGATATGCATGAAAATTCCTATCGCTCTGGATTTGGTATCGTTATTTGGAACGTGGTTGTGCGAGATTCAAGCAGCCTGATTGTCCACCTGTGAGCTTCAACGAGTCGTTTGACAATGGCAAGTCCAAATCCTTTTCCATTCTGACTTGTTGTAAAACCTCTCAGAAAGACCTTAGACCTCACCGTATCAGGTATGACTTTCCCATCATTTGATATTGTGATAAGATACCTTCCATCTTCGTCAATGAGGTCGACATCTATATTCTTTGGATTTCCATGTTGAATAGCATTATCAAACAAGTTACGAAAGATTTGTGCAACTTTCCTTCCGTCTGCTCTGATAATTGGCAGCTTATCCTGAGAATAAATGACGGTTTCTGGGATAAGTGAATTAGCAACCTCTCTGACTAACGAATCTAGATTCACACTATCAGTTTCTTCAATTATGAGACCAGCATCTGCCAAAGCAACAGAATGGTCAATAAGCTCGCCAGTTTCATTCAGTAGGATTCGCATCCTCGATAGGTGAATGAAATCCTGCTCTTCCTCAATGAGTTCGATGAATCCCAACATATTATGAATGATGTTCTTCAGATCATGACTCATTGAGTGTGCGAAGTCACTGAGTTCTTCCTTCTGTTTCTTAAGCATCTCTAAAGCTTCTTTTTGTTTAGTGATGTTGGACATTACTCCTTCGATATATCCCTTCTCAGGCCAGATTCTTAACGAAAACCTCATCCAAAGTTGCTGGCCTTGTTTGGATGAAACTGGAAGTTCTGTTACAAGACTACCATATTCTCGCAAATCATTCTTGAGTTGCTTCCAATTACTCGGACGTATCAATAGGTCTTTGAAAAAGTTGGAGCCATCAACAAGAGCTCCTTTGTCTTCGAGCCCAACACTCTCAGCAAATTGATCATTACACTCCAGAATCATGCCATCTGATATCCTGATTCTGAAGAGTCCCACGAGTGCACTATTGTAGAGCTCTTTGAAACTCTCTCTACTTTCTACGAGTGCTTGTTCTGCGAGGCTTCGGTCAGTTGCATCGTGTATATGGACAATAAAACCTTGAAGACCTTCTCCACTACCATATCTGACTGGAGAATACACGCAATCGAGATGCATTACTCCTGTCTTACTTGTTTCATAGAAATCATGAACCTTTACTATTGAGAAATCGAATCTAGCTTCTGTCCTAACAATATTTCCTTCTCTCAGATTTTCTTTAACAAATTCTGGAGTATTAGGATCCGCGAAGAGGTCAAAACCAATGAAGTTCTCAAGATCACTTACACCAAAGAGTTCCAAAGCAGCAGTATTAGCGCCAATCAAAAGACCATCAGAATCGAAGAGCTCAATGCATATTGGTGATTCTTGGAAAATGTTTCTGAACATTTCTTCATTAGTCTTTAGAGCTTCCTCTGTTCGATGACGCTCAGTCATGTCTGAAACGTGCAATACATACCCTGTAGGTCTACCAGATGAATCCTGTAATGACGAAATTACAACATCCATGTATACAACATCTGATTTAGATGTTTCAAAGAGATTCAACTCTGAAACACGTTGAAAATTAAACTTGTACTCGAACTGATGGACCTCTCCCTTTCTGATTTTCTCAAGTGCATCATCAGGTAGGTTTGAGTGGTCGAAAAGACTGATTCCCAACAGAGTTTCTCGGGTTTTAACACCGAAGAGTTCTACTGCGGCGCTGTTTGCATCAATGAGTAAACCTTCCTCATCAAAGATAGCTATTGCGTTAGGTGCATGATTGAATACTGCCTGCCACCTATCTTGCTGAATTAGCAGAGTTTCAGCCATCTGCTTATCTTCTTGAACTGGAATATGATGACTATAATCTGAGATCTCTTGGACCGTGCCCATCATTCGTATAGCATTGCCTTCCTCATCAAATGTGACCTCCCCTTGTTCATGGACATTAACAATTTTCCCATCGGGATGCACAACCCGATGATCAATACTATACGGTCTTTTCTCATTAATCGCTTCATCGACAGCTCTGCGAACTGAGTTTCTGTCATCCTCGTGCACAGACGCAAGGAAAGCTTCGTATGTTGCAGAGAATTCCTGAGGAGCAAGACCAAAGATGCGATAGATCTCATCAGACCAATCTATTGTGTCTGCAATAATATCCCAATCCCAGTGACCCATCCGAGCTATTCGTTGAGCTTCAGCAAGTTGCGCCTCACGAATTCGAAGTCTTTTCTCTGATTCGGCTAGGGCTTTCTTTGTTCTTCTCTTTTCAACCGCTGTGAGGATATAATATGACAGTTCTGCGTAAAGCCCTTCAATCTTGTAGGAGCTCTTTCGTATATAATAATCCGCTCCTAGGTTCAGAGCTTGGATTGCGATTTCCTCTCTACTCTTACCTGTAAAGATGATGACTGGAACATCTAGTCCGCTGCTTCTGACCTGCTCGAGTATGTCAAGACCTGTTGGTTGTCCTTCACCCATATCAATATCGCAGACAGCGGCATCGAATATCTGTTCGAGAAGAAGGTTCATAGCTTCTTCAGGAGTTTCAGCTGCAACTACTTCATACTCCGAATTCTGACGAGTTAGAAATCGCTCACTCAGCTCTAGATGTACAGGGTCGTCGTCGACCATTAGAACGCGTACTGCCATTTTGGCAAAACCCCCGAGGTTGATATCGATACTACGCCAACATCTCTTATTATCTTTGACAAGATGAAAATTGAGGAGTATATCTGCAAAGCTTATATCAGTCGAGCCCCCTTTCCGTGTATAATTAGGGAGGTTGCTCTATTGGGAATCCCGTTATTTGATGGAATTGGTGTCTTCTTCAGAACTCGAAGATACCTTGCTTATCTCATTGTGTTTGTGGCTACTACATTCTTGGGTCTTTTTATATCCTGGTTAATGTATACTTATCCTGGAACATATATTGATGAAGTACTTGTTTACTTCTTCACATACATAGGTTCAGCAGGTACTATCTATTTTGCTCTAGGGTCTCTTTTCACAGGATTAAAGATTGATCGACTTTGGATAACAAGACGAGGTCGAGGTAGGGTCACAGAAATGAAAGGACTGGTTTGGATGGCTATTTCTTTCGCTATTGCAGTGTTCCTTTCAATCCTTGTCGGTCGTAATGCGTTGCTATTCTTCGCTATATTCGGTTGGGTTGGCTGGATTGCTTTTCAAGGGTATCTTTCAACAAGAACGAGTCTTAGAATTGCTACAATTGCTGAGCCAAAAAAGGGCGGTTTCCTCTTAGGTACTGGAAGCTTCATTTTACTCTTAATTGGTATTGGAATCATCGCCATAGAAGCACTGCTAGCATTATACTTTATTCCGAATCCAGATGTTCTCGGTGTAGGGGCCATGATTAATGGAATCTTTCCAGATGCTACAGCAAACATAGCTAACCAATTCACCTATCTCATTGTAGCATATGCGTGTATGGGGCTTTTTGCGCTTGTAATGCTACTCGCATTTTTCAGGTATGCAGGGAAGGGAGCTGCACTGAATATCAGTCTTCTGACAATATTCATTGGAATTTATGCAGGTTATTTTCTAGTCAATGTAATGAGAAGATCAGGCGTTTTTGGCATGGAGCTTATTGATATTGGAATGTCCCTGTTCTTCTTAGCTTACGCCTTGAGTGGAATAGGGAGAACAACAACTGAAGCGGCTGAGAAACCTGGTGGTTTAATCGGCGATTTTGGTCCATTGATCACGTTCTTCTTAGCCAGTGGATTCTTCTTTGTTGATAGCATAATCGCTGTAGCTTCGAATCCAGCTACCGTTATCGGCGGAGCTGGAGTGCCGGGAACCGGTTGGTTTGAAACAGGGATTCTTGCTGACCCTCGATTCCTCTTCCTATTCAGGGATGTAGCTAAGCTCATCGCTTTCCCACTAGCTGCAATATTCACAGCTGTAATATACTTGCGGACTGGTCGAACTGAACGCATTGTTGCCAGAGCACGTGAAGAAGGCGAAACCTTTGATCCCGATGAGGTTGACAAGGAGATTGCAGACAGGACTCCA
>JAEOUL010000275.1 GCA_016839345.1 Candidatus Thorarchaeota archaeon
CCATCTCTCCTAAGAAAAACTCTGGTGAAACACCACGGGATGAAGCATGCTCTTTGGCTTTTGAATTCATTACAGAACTATTGTCAATTCCTACAACTTTGGCTCCTTCAAGGGCCAGAGCAACAGAATGTCTGCCTGTTCCACAGGCCAAATCTAAGACTCGCTTTCCTATAGGATTACCAAGACGTGAGATCAAAAAAGGTATCTCTCTTGCGAGCCTGGCATTCCAGTCAATTGCATCATCATAGGCTATAGCAACGTTATCGAATGAGCTCATTTGAAACTTCAAATCTCAGTATCATCAGAACTTCAATCTTGCGAAAAGATAAAGGCAATCGCGCGAATATACAACCAAATGCTAGGCGTTGCACTACTAGGAATATTGGTGATCATTCCAGTGATTCTGCTAATCGTCTTCAGAGGTAGAAAATCACAAAGTCCTCCCAAACCTCAAAACCGAGTTATGCTGTATAAACCAGGTTCTGAAGATGTTGCAGGAGGAGCTTACCATCCAGCTCTTAAGGCTGTAGCAATGCCGTTCCCAGTTGGTAAAAAGAAGGAGCGGAAGAAAACCGAAACTTTTCGAAAGCATTCTGATGATTAACATTTAGGGGGAGTCAAGTTCATCTGGTGTGTACAGAACGCGTCCCTCCATACCGCCTGCAACAGTTATAGTTTGCCCACTGACATGACCTGCGAGCTTGTCTGAGGCGAGATAAAGAATTGCTCCTGCGATGTCCTCAGGAACAGCTGTCTTCCGCATAGGAATGGTCTGCAATATTCGTTTCAACACATCTTTGTTTGTGAGTGTTTCCTCAGCCATTTTTGTCATTGTCCACCCAGGATTCACAAGATTCACTCGACCTGCAGGAGCTACATGGACTATCTCATTCTTTAGGCTCATCATCATTCCATGCATCGCTGCTTTTGATGTGGAATAGTCAACATACCATGCTTCACCAAAGAATCCCGCAGTTGATCCTACAAGAATGAGTGATGCTGATTTACCTGGAAACTTCTCAAGGTTTGCGAAGAAGTACTTAGCACAGAGAAATGACCCAGTTAAATTCACCCTGAGAGTCTTCTCCCACTGTTCAAGAGTCATCTCTTGGATAGATTTGCCATCATGTGTAGCAATTCCTGCATTTGCAACGAGAACGTCAATCCGACCAAATGACCTGTTGGCTTTGTCAAACAGATCCCGGACTTCATCCTCCGAACTCTGGTCCACCTTGACTATTGACAAAGAATCTGGCCATTCTGATTTGATATTCTGAAGCGGTTCTGATGATTGATTGTATGTGCCTGTCACATTAGCTCCTTCTAACAAAAACATGCGTGTGGCCACAAGACCTATTCCACCGGAGGCGCCTGTGATTACAACGTGCTTTCCTGAGAGACCAGTATCCATTGCAAAAGCCTCCCGCTAATCCGAAGTTTCACTTTTCCAGAGAATTCTATGATATCTCTCAATAAGGACTTCTGGCCAGCTACCTACAGATCTGAGGAGAAGATCCGCTGTCAAGGCGACATCATCATCAATATTGAGCTCCTTGAGATTGGGACAATGAAATAGAGGGGAGAGATCAACTCGCTTCAGACGATTTTCCGTAAGTGATACCTCTTCTAGGTTCGGACAATAACTTAGAGGTTCAAGATTTATCTCTTGAAGTCGATTGTGTCCTAGTCTAACAGCCCTCAGGTATTGTCCTGCTCTCTCAAGTGGCGAGAGGTCAATCTCTATCAAGCTATTACTCCGAAGACAGAGCGATTCTAATTTTTCACACCAGATAATTGGTAATAGGTCGATTTCTGCAATATCTCGAAGATCAAGATTGATAGATGTTTCATCAGTACTATAACGTGCAGTCCTCTCTAATCCACTTGTCGTCACATATCTGATGAAAATCTCAGTTGTCACTATTACTGACTTCCCTTGCTACTCGTGTTAGAATTGCTTGCACGTTTCCCTAAAAAGAATGGCCTTCTGGAAATCGGACTGCCTAAATAGCTGAGTAGTAACTAGTTTACTTGCACTAGTGGAGGTTGAGAGTGTGAACCACTTGAGTCGCCCTTCTACATTTTCGATTGTTGCGAGAAACCCTTCTAATGGTGATTTGGGCGTCATTGTACAGTCCAAATTTCCAGCAGTAGGATCTGTTGTCCCATGGGCAAAAGCAGAGGTTGGAGCTATTGCTACACAAGCCTGGGCAAATGTTGGATACGGCCCGAGAGGACTGATATTACTTGAGTCGGGCAGGAGTGCCTTGGAAACTCTGAAAGACCTTCTTCAAGAAGATGAAGGTAGAGAACATCGCCAAATAGGGATTGTTGACTCCAAAGGCCAAGCAGTTGCACATACTGGAAAAGAGTGTATGGACTGGGCTGGACATATTGTCGGAGATGGATACACATGTCAAGGGAATATCTTAGCTGGAGAAGCTGTTGTTACTGAAATGGCTCAGGCTTTTGAGAAAACAGAAGGAGATTTGATAGACAAGCTCTTTGCTGGTCTTAATGCAGGTCAGGCGGCTGGAGGGGATCAGAGAGGTATGCAGTCTGCATCAATATTTGTTGTCCGAGAAGCAGGGGGATATGAGGGCGGAAATGATCGATATGTGGATGTCCGCGTTGATGAACACCCAAGCCCAATAGAAGAACTTGAACGTATCTTCAAGATTTATGACATGACTCTACTTAGCAGAGAAGATCCAAACACCCTTCTCAAGATTGAGGGCAGTGTGTCAAGAATAATCCAGAAAGCCTTGGTCGCTCTTGGATATTTAGATGAGATTTCAAGTGACGAATTCTCAGAGAAAGCCAAAACCGCCCTCACAGAATGGACCAATACAAACAATTTCGAGAATAAAGCCCGAGAAGATGGAACAATCTGGCCCAGCGTAATTGAATACATGCTGAAAAGTGCGAAAATAACTGAACGGTGGTAGAATTTCAGGTAGTATTTCCAAGCTTCTCCATATTCTTCTTCCAAACACGCTCTATCTTCTTTTCACGGTTATAATGTCCCATTTCTCCTCTTGTAGCAGAGGGATTTCCGCTCAAAACAGCAGCCCCCTCGAAGAAGAGAAGGATAACCGTAGGAATGAGAGCGGTATAATCCCAAGCTATAATCATGCCAACAAGCCACACCCAGAATGAAGTGATGACAGTCCAAAATCCAGCGAAAAAGAAGAACCATTTTCTCTTGGAAGCGGGAGTCTTCAGGAATGTCACATAATCAATCTTCACGGTGGGTTCGTAATACTGGTCTCTGCACATTCCATCAAGCTTGATTCCAGCCCATTTTCCAGCGATGACTCGACCAATCGGATAGAGGAAAGCAATGATAGCAAACACAAAGAGAAATCTAAGACCAAAGACAACCCAGTTTGAAAGGCTCCATCCAAGAATTCCTGTCCAATCAAGTGGAGATTCTAAAGCCCAGATATACCCCCACAGTGCCAGTAACCCAATAATTGTTTCAAGAGCCAAAACCGGACCAAGTGGGTATGTTCTTCCACGAGTAGCCTCAAAAAGAATGTTTCTTATCTCTGATGCTTTAAGGACCTCATCCTCATCAGGTTGTGGATTTCTCTTGATTTCACGAACAAGTTTCCAAAACC
>JAEOUL010000276.1 GCA_016839345.1 Candidatus Thorarchaeota archaeon
CAGACAATACTTTGGCTACGAAGAGGTGGATATCGTACAACGAATTTTCGAGTCAATTGCACCCAGTGAAGTAATCGTTACCCTTGAGAAGAATTGGATGTATCGAGTCATCACTAATGTTTCAGCCTTGGCTCCCAGGGTGGTTGAGAATCATTATACACGCGAAGTGATGAAGAACTTGGTCCAAATACAGGATGCAATGGGACCCACAGTTTCGAGGGTCGCCAAATGGACAAAACTCAGTCATCAGCGAGCCACTCGCATACGAGATATCGTGATAGCTACTGGATTGTTACATAGACATAGACTTGTTCCAAAGAACACAGGAATTGTGCGCGAATTGACTATGGGTCAATCGATCCGTAAAAAGAAAAGTGCAGAAGATATACTCTGTACTTCATTGAAAGAGAAAAGCGATTATATCATAGCAATAGACTATCGTTTCAGAGATACGATTGATGGAGAAGCTCTAGAATTCGAAGCATATGCTCACAATTTTGAGAACTTTGATGCTAAAGCAGGCTTATGGACACTACCCAAGCACTCGTCCGCAGCTAGGAGTGTTGATGATATCAACTCGTTGTTTTCCAGTAGTGACATTACATTACCAGACAACAGGACAGCTCCAACAGATCGAGACATTATGTTCATAGCCCTTCTGAAGTCCATGGCTGTTGAACACAGGCCAAAGTGGAAGAGGGAGATGTTACAGTGGCTTGTAAAGGGATATGGGATTCCACAGAGGGTTGCAGATAATGGTCTGAGGAATGTCTTCAGGAAGCACATGATTCGACATCAATACAATTTTGCTTTGTGTAATGATAGACAGATTTTACTCGTCCTCTTTGAAGACTCATCAAAGAACACAATACCATTCATTGCAGAGATGTTATCTACTGCACCAACAGCAATCCTAGGAGCGAACAATCCGATGACCTACGGAAGTCTGCATCTACTCTACCCGCCATATCTCTCTCAAGATATGCACAATGTCATCCTTTCAGCAATATCTGAAACGAGTGTGAACGCTGAGGCTTTTGAAATCAAGTCTACAAAATATGCAGAAACCGCCAATCTTCTTGATTTGATTCCAGAGTAGACCATGAAGGAATTACCCAAAAAATCAAGAACCAAACCTGAAAGTTGCACTCAGATGAATGAAATCGACCGGATAGAGCGTTTTTGACGAATATTTCTCCCTTTTTTTAAATAAAGTGATGAAATAGAGAGCTTATAAAACTCAAAAAACTGTATAGAGGTTTAATAACACAGTAAAACACGAGAACAATTCAATTATTCGAATTTTGTGTTTTTTAAGACCGATGAACCAATTGAGGTGAAGATTATGAAATACGTGTTGTTCTTTGAAGCTACAGACGTTGAAGAAGCGATGAAGAGACAGAAGAAACTCCAAGAGATATCGAAGAAGATGAAAGAGGAAGACAAGAAGATGAAGTTACTAACACCCGTATACACATATGCGGATCTATCAGGTGGATTTGAAATAGTCGAAACAGATGATATCGAGGAGATTGTTGGTCTGGTGTCATACTTCTATGGTTCAGTGACCTACAAGGTCATACCAATCATAGAGGAGGATAGACTAGCCAAGATTGTAGATGATGTAACAAAGGAAGTAGCAAGACTATCATGAAGCATTGGATATTGAAACTCCCATCTGATTGAAGTTTGCGGACTGGTTGCCCATAATTAGGGAGCAATCTATCGAGTTTATTCTTCCGTCTGAGGGCGTGCATGTATCTTGCGGTCTGAAATAATTGATGTTGAGGGTGAAAATTGTGGTTTGGTTGGAGAATCAATTTCTTCGACCAAAGATGTTTCATATTCCAATGGAGATTGTATAACATAACTGACAATCTCATCAGAGGTTGGAAGTCCTGTGATGATTTTGTCACCTATCTCAATCCTTGGAATTACTCCCTTCAACTTCCGTTTTTGCCAGAAGCTATAGTCCGAAATGTCTATGACTTCTATCTGACATCCTAGTTTCTCGGCTGCTCTCGTTGCAGCATCCAGAAGTATAAGATGCCCCTGAGGGATTATGGTGTCTCCTTTTCCAACAGAGTTCCCCCATTGAGTCGCGTTTGTCCTTGTGCAATTTGGATGACCCACGGTGTCCATGTCTGCAGCTTGTATTGTTGCGGACTCTGATTCAACAAATACTGTAATTGTGAGTTCCATCAAACGTTCTCCTTGTTCTAGATATTGTCAAAATTATATGGGAAATTTCTTACTATAAACTGGTGTTTCAAAGCCATGAAACAGGTCAGATTCGTCTATCTGGTGGTGGCCACAGTTTGTGTGCAGTAAGAAGATCAATCAACATAAAATGAGGAAGCGTATCAGGATTGACCGAAGAGTATCCAATCATTACAGTAACATTCTCAACCCCCTCATGTTTCTGAAGGTTTTTTGTCAATTCCTCCAGTTTGGTAATGTCACTCATTCCGAGAATGACAAACAGTAAAGGCTCATCCATTGAAGTACGAGAGTACCAGAACTCAATTGGATATCTAGTGCTGAACCATTGTTCGATTGATTCAGGAGTTATTTTGTTTGGATTATACCTAACTGGGGCTGCGACCACAGAAGTGCCCTTGCCAAAGGGGTTCCACTTGATTCCAAACAAAACCATCTTTTCTCGCACAAGTGTTTCCAAGTTTTGTTCGACGTTCTTGACTGATAATCCAGAACGTGCTGCAATCTCATGTGTCGGCATTCTTGGATCAAGTGCAAGCTGACTCAAAATCTTCAGTTGAGTTTCAGAGAAATCAGTCAGTTCGCAATCGCTCTCATAAACATCAGTCACATGCACGTCAATACTCTCAACTCCATCAAAGTCGTTAATCTTCCGCTTAAGATTGGAGAGCTCGCTGGGAGAGGTATACATTGCTCTGAGAAAGAGTTCTCCGGAGGCACTCGGAAGAATCAGGAATACTGCACGGTTTCTTTGTATACGCGCTGTGAACTGGTCAAGATTTACGGATCCGTCAGTTCTAACAATGATTATCGCACTCTTAGCAGTGATGTATTTGATTCCTAGAGTCACAATATAGTCTTTGATGAAACCGACCTCAAACAACCTGTCTATTCTCTTTTTGATAGACGGAGCTGTCA
>JAEOUL010000277.1 GCA_016839345.1 Candidatus Thorarchaeota archaeon
ACAATGAAGATCCTACCAACATCTGGAAACAGTTACAATTTTGAAAAGATAATTAGAATGGAGGAAATGCAGGATGCTTGAGAGATACAAGAGCAGAACTCCGAAATCTGAAGCTCTTTGGAAAAGAGCTATCACGCTGTTTCCAGGAGGAGTAAGCCACAATATTCGGAACTTTGGAATGCCAAGCTGCAACTCATACCCACCCTACATCAGTCATGGCAAAGGTGGACATATCTGGGATGTCGATGGGAACGAGTACATTGACTGGTGGATGACACATTACTCCTTGATTCTTGGGCATAATGATCCAGCTGTGAAGAAAGCAATTATTGATCAAATTGAGGGGGGTCATCACTTTGGGAGTCCGAATGAACCTCAAGTCAAGTATGGTGAAAAACTCAAAGAAGCAGTACCTCTACTGGAGAAAATGAGATTTACAGCCACAGGTAGTGAATCGACCATGTATTCTGTGCGACTGGCAAGGCTATTTACAAAAAGGAAACTCATTGGCAAGTCATTGGGTGGATGGCATGGAGGCAATGATGCTCTCACGTATCATATGAGTCATCCATATTCCGATGATCCTTTCTACAACGGAGTTTCCTTCGATTACAATGACAGAGAGAGTCTTGATAATATGCTGAAAAAACATGGAAGGGATCTTGCAGGAATAATTGTAGAGCCTGTCATTGGTGCAGGGGGAGGGATTCCTCCAGAGGATGAGTTCCTTGTCTATTTGAGAGAAGAAACCGCATCTCGCGACATTCTCCTTATCTTTGATGAGATCATAACTGGATTCAGATTGAGATATGGAACTGCTGGAGACAAGTTGTTTGGAGCCGAACCAGACATCTTGACCCTTGGAAAAGCTGCAGCTGGTGGAATGCCTCTTGGTGTCTATGGAGGGCGAGAAGATGTCATGGCTCTTGCAGCTCCGGGAGCTGAGGGTGGTCGATGGGTCGGTGGCGGGACATTCTCTAGTCATCCATTGACCATGGCTGCTGGCATAGCTGTCCTTGAAAGATTGCAGGGGAAGAAAGATGAGTATGCTCGGTTGAACAAAATGGGAGACTCCTTCAGAGAGAGGCTGAATGAGATGCTACAGAAGATGAACGCTCCATTGGTTGGAACTGGATATGGATCAATCAACTTTGTGAGCCATCTGGTTGCAGTGCTGGATGGTCCTCTGGTGACGCCTGGTCAGCTGGGAGCATTGTTTGACCATGGCAAACAGGACATCTTCCAAGGGCATCTCATGCAGGAGGGCGTGTTTGGATACCATGGATTGGGGGCACTCTCATTCAGACACACAGATGAGGATATAGAGAAGACACTCACTGGAATAGCAAATGCCGTGAGGAAGATGCCAAAATAGGAGGAAAAAACATGGAGGAGAAAAATGAAAACCTCTACACACCTATTGTTCTTCGAACGGGTTTCTTGCACAGCTATGGACGAACACTTTCTGTTCTTTTTGTGGTCATTATTCTGGAATTGCTCCTCTGGACACTTGCTGGATTCTGGCCGAGGTTATCTGAACTGGGTGTCATACGATGGGGACTGATTGTGATTCTCACTCTTGCAGTTCCAATTGGAACATGGACAATCAGAGACATCACTGCGGGGTATGAGGATCTCTTCAATGTGTTCGATGCAGAAACTGAGAATAGACTGAAATTATACAGAAGCTTGAGCTATCCTCCATCGAACAATCAAGAAGCCATTCAGAGCCTATTCAAGGATAGAGAGTCTTTCACTAGATTCAGGAGTAGTATTCGAAGAGTCATTCTAGAGAGAATTCCAGAAACAACAACAATTGTGATTATCATCTGTATCATGATTCCAATTCTCTACAACAGTGTAATCCTAGAGAAACTCCTACAAGGTGTAGGCTATTCCACGCATCCTCTCTTAATCATAGAAAGCATCATCGACATTCTCACGTCCCTTCTCCTTACTCTGACTTTGTCGTTGATATCTTTGTTCGGCCTTGGGTATTTACGTACCATTTCTCATCTTGGTGCCTCAAGGAATGATCTCAGCATTTGGAGCTATGTGCAACATCTACATGGAGAAACGATCGAAGGGAGTTCATTCATGTCCTATTGGAGATTCCATAACACAGCTTCAATTATAGGCAATCATTTCTCAAGAATAGCATTCCGAATTGTTTTGTTGATGGTCTTGGGAGCAATTGCTCAAGTGTTGTATAACACAACTACGCCAACACAGATTGTCTGGATCCTGGTGTCATTTCCGATTTTAGTAAGCATTTTGATACTTGTTCTCCCACTAAATTCACTTCACAAGGTCATGAAGGAAACAAGGGATGCGGTACTGCAGGAGCTAGAAGAGGAATATGACCATATGACACTGAGATTCGTGTCACATCTCAGTAAACAGCGACACTCAGGAAACTCAAGAGGAAGTGAGAGTGGAGATGAAGAACTTGCTGTGAAAATCAATGCTCTAAGAGGAATAATCCAAGAAACAGAGGAACGATGGACATGGCCAGTGAATCTTCCAGTGGTGTTGAGAATCATCGTTACATCAATGATACCCATTTTCATAACCATATTGGATGCGACTCTGATAGCACTATCGTTCATCGGTCCTTAACCCTATTTGCCTTGAAGAAACCCCATTGATTGGGGATTTCTGATAGGCAATCATCCAATTCTGTTTTTTCTAGAGATTCTAATTCTCTGGTTGGTCTAGCATTGTCTTCATAAGATGCCTTGTTCAAGAGCCGCTGGTCGTGAAACTGTTGAAGTTGAAAGGAATGGACAAACTCTACGAGAAACTCCCTGCTTACCAAGGGAAAAGGCTTGGTATATTGATACTCAGAGCTGCGCTCGGAGCATTGTTGGCATACCTGTTCCTTATCACACTGGATATCATCCCCCGTTTCTTTAGTGACATAACCATTCTAGCGTTGATTGAGCCGTTACTCCCATTCATTGGCAGTCTTGTGGTCGCAGGTGTAGCAATATGGCTCATCAGCAGTGTCTGGAACAAGAGAGAAGAAACGAAGGAGAAATTTGGTGCTCTCGCATATCAGAAGATGTTCCCCATGGGACTTGTTGGTGTTGGACTAATCCCGCCACTCGTATTCCATGCCTTCACATCAATTCGTTCATTACCTCTGATCAATCCGGTGGCTCCAGTCAATGACCTGACGACCCAGATGTCAACTTCACTACTACAAATGCTGGGCGTTCCCCATGAGATTGACATCTGGCTACGACTCATCTTGTCAGCAGTCTTCTTCTTGTTCGGATTGGCCACGATGAGGAGTTCGATCCTGACATTTGGGATGGACTACATGGCTGTGGTATACCTCTATTTCCCTGAAGAGTCAGAGGTGCAGGACCATGCCATCTACTCAGTGATCCGTCACCCGGCATATCTGAGTGCATCCCTGATGGCAGTCGGAGGTCTGTTCTCCAGGTTCTCTGTCTATTCCATCCTGTTGGCCCTGATTGTCTACCTGGTCCTCAGGAATCAGATCTCCAGAGAGGAGAAGGAACTGATCGAGCGATTTGGTGACGAATATATTGACTACAGGAAGAGGGTGCCTACACTCCTTGTTCGACCAAGCAAATTCAGAGAATACCTCAGGTTTCTAAAGGAAACCTTCTAGGTTTCCCACTGTATTTGTACATGACATCAGCAAATATCCAGGGCCCATTCAGCGGTTGCAGCAACCAAGGATATGAGTCTGACTCATTGATAGTCGGAGGACTCCAAAAGTATTGACTTGTGATGGTTTTGCCACCCTTTGTTGGAGAATATGTGACATGGATGATTGGATACACATCCTGCCATCTGTACACAACACTGTGAATGTTGTCCCATTCTACTGTGTCCACACTGACGTCGACCATGAAGCGGCCTTGCTTCTTTCCTCTGATCAAGTAGTATCCTCGCGTTCCTGCGGCAAATAGGACTCCATTCTTCCTGTCGTTGCCATCTCGGAGGGATTCCTCGATGATGAATGGTTCACCTCCAAGGAATTTCTTTGCCTCATGGACCAGTTCATCGTGGACAGGTTGGTCACGCAGGACAGTGTTGAGGTCGAGAATTGCGTTACGAGTCAGACTATCTGGCAAATCGCCAAGATAGGAGAGGTCGGATTGTGTTGGAGGAGAAGATTCAGAGGTTCGGTACTCATCCAGTATCCTCTGGCATTGGTCAAGAGTGGCATCTCTATCTCCAACCTTTAGCTCGATTGATGTGGTCTCTTTTGTTCTGACTCCATGTTCATCATTGTTGGATCCGGAGAGAATCAACCGGTCAGTCTTCTTCACCGTAAGGCTAAGGACACTGTCATAGGGGACTGTCCCATCAAGAAGGTACCCTGACTGACCTTGCTTCTTCACAAATACTATACGTCGATTCGACAGGACAAGAAACCCACTCTGGGTGGGGCAAGAAAACAGGACTTCCTCATTAGGGAGGAGGTGCCTTTGCATGCCTATTGATTCGTTCATGGCCCACTCCTCAATCTCATCATCGGATTGTCCTTCTTCTTCTTGAAGGACCCATCGGGGTTTGCAGACTCTAGCCTCTCTTTGAACCTGCCTTCAGGAAGTCTGACATGTCCAGACCTCTCAACCTCTATGAACTCCATCCATGGACCCTCGTGAAGGGTTTCAACCATTTTCTCCAGTTTCGTTGGCGGATTCTTGACTGCAGTTTCAATCTCTGATGAACATGCCTCACACATGTAGAAGAGGCCCGGGAGCTTGATGAGGACTTGGGTGTGACGTCGGTCACCTAGGGTCGTCTTCTTGTCTACATAGAATTTCCCTATGATACCATGACGCGGGTATACGGTTTCAGGCACGTCATGCCCGCAAGATAGACAAGCCCTAGGCCATCTGAGGGCGATGACATCCTCACGATTCTTCTTGTCTGAGAACTTGTACAACTCTAACTCCTGAAATAGAGTCAGTACACCATCTGATATGCGATTTGGTAGTATGGCTAGTGGGTTGAACCTTGCAATTGTAGTTTCATTATGGTTTTGAACACTCAATCATCAAGACTTATCAGAGGGGCCCAAACCCGAACGATTGATCTGACAATGACCCTGCAGATGATGGACTACCTTTGGGATAGAGACTTTGACCGGGCTCGCAGGTTTCTTGGAGATATCTACCCAATTCGACGGTCGTATTCTAACTGGATACCTTCGAGATGGGAGAACATGAAATATGGCCCAGGAGGAGAAGGGGAATATCTTGACGAGGAAGACGAATATCTGAAAATCTGGGAGTCTGATGATCAGATAGTTGCTCTCTCTATAACCAAGCCCTCTGGAGAATGTACCATTTTGATTCACCCTGAGTACACCGATCATTCCAGACACATCATTCTCTGGATGCAGGAACGAGTGAAAGAACGGGCTTCTTCAAAAGAGGTAAAGATGACATTTGTGACTGACGATGCTGATGAAGAACTGATCTCAACATTGGCAAGTTTCGGTTTTGAGAGGGACGAGATTGATGGCGAAAATCAGGTTCGACCTTTGGACGCTCCAATACCTGACTATAGTCTGCCAGAAGGGTATATTGTTCGGCATGCAGTCGATGACGACTATGAGAAATATCTGGAGGTCCAAATGTCAGTCTTCAGACACATGAAGGACATGACAAGGAAGCGTTATGACCATTACAGAAGTGCATCATTCTACCATGAGGAACTTGATATTGTGGCTGTAGACCCGGGGGGAGATTTCGCAGCGTTTTGTACTGGAAGGATAGACCCAGAGAGCAAGATAGCAGAGCTTGAACCAGTGGGAACACATCCGGACCACAGACAGAAAGGACTTGCCAAGGCTGTCATTCTTGAATGTTTGAAGCGGCTAGCGAAGTACAAGCCATCAGCAGTTGTGATACTTGGTGCTGCTCCAAGTGAGGCTGCAAGAAAGCTTTACGAATCGGTTGGGTTCGTCCACGAGAGTGAGAGGCACTATTGGGTCAAGAAAATCTAATTCTATTCACCGATGATCTTGATTAGGACGCGCTTGTTCCTGCGACCATCAAACTCTCCGTAGAAGATAGCCTCCCATGGTCCGAGGTCAAGTCTTCCATTGGTTATTGCGACAATAACCTCACGACCCATAATCTGTCTTTTATGGTGTGCATCACCATTGTCTTCACCCGTGCGATTATGTTTGTAACGACTTACTGGTTCGTGGGGTGCGAGTTCTTCCAGCCAACGCTTATAATCATCGTGCAGTCCGCTCTCGTTGTCATTGATGAAAACACTAGCAGTTATGTGCATAGCATTGACAAGACAAAGTCCTTCTTGGACACCACTCTCCTTGACAGCATTCTGTACGTCTGGAGTTATATGAACAAAATCCATCCGGGCAGACACATTGAAGGAAAGATACTTTGTATGACTCTTCATGATAGTTTGCATGACAGGTAATCTTGAAAAAAATTGTGACCTCTTGATTCATTATCATTGAAGACATCTAGAACATCACAACAATCCCAGCCACAACAAAACTCACGATGGCCATGGCGACGATTGCGCGAATGTGAGCCTTCGCGTGATGCAATCTAAACGCCTTATACTCTGTTTCCCTCAAATCCTCAGTTCCTGGAATCACAACACTGTCGGGTGTGATTGTGCCAACAATCAGAAGATCAAGAATTAGAACTTCTGAGATATTTCCAATCAGGAGTATAATGTATGTGTTTAGGAAAGCATCAAGCAGTGTAATAACACCACCAGCTGAGGCTTCCAGCATAATTGTGGATAACACTGGAAGTCCTAATGAAATGAGCAAGAATGGTATCGTAATGACTCCAGCAATCTTCTTCTCTCTACTTGTTTGTGGAGCTACCACATCTGTGATTGATTTCGGGTAATCTGTATAAGCCCAGATTCGAGGACTGAGTGTCATCATAATGGTAAATAGATACAGATTCAAAATGATTGCGTAAATCGAACCATGTAGGATGATACTTTCAAGCAGTGCCAATCTTACTCTCCTCCTTGATGGTTCTTAGCATTTGTTCAATATGATGCTAATCATATGCGCAAAATCAAAACGCAGTCCTTTTTGGACTCCACTCTCCTTGACAGCATCCTGTACATCGTGTGTGATATGTACAAAATCCATCCTCGCCGGGACATTGAATGTCAGATACTTCGTGTGGCTTTTCATGATAGTCGTTCATATGAGTGAGCGTTGGAAAAAACATTCCCAGGCGTCATATACTGAGAATTCTAGGTTCGATTCCGTCCTTTGAACCCAAGGGCAAGAGATAGCTCGCGATTGAATAGGGCACAAATGGAACCAAAGCAAAATACTATAATCACAATCACAATAAACACAAGAGGATTTTCTTTAGGGGCACCTGAGAATATTAGGATGGCAGCTACTATAATCAGTGCAGCAAATGCCATCAAATAATCTGATTGCCGATCAGGTTTATCCGGAACCAGCCAAGAGTCATCCGAATCAGTTGTACTGGTCAAGAAGAGGTCTCCACAGAGTATCCTGTATGATTTTCCTCATGAGGGGTTATAAGCTCTATCTGGTTGAAAGAGTTCTCAACTCAATATGGTCAATGTCTTCATAAGAGGGAGATACACAGGAAGATTTGGTGTAGTGGCCTTGCAACTTAAGGGAATGGATAAACTACAAGAAAAGTTACCAGCCTACCCAGGAAAGAGGATTCTAATACTGCCTCTTGCAGCAATGGTAGTTGGCGTACTAGCATACGCTTTCCTCATCATTCTGGACATCATTCCGCGAATGTTTAGTGACTTCATACTTCTAATGACATTAGAACCATTCATCCCAATCCTAAGTAGTATCTTTATTGCTACATTGGCATTATGGCTGATTTGGGGGCTTTGGAATAAGAAAAACCAGATGAAGGAAATCCATGGAAACCTCGCATATCAGAAAATGCTACTAAGAGGACTCACCGGTGTCTTTCTGATCCCATCCTTGGTGTTTCATTCCTTTACATCTATTCGCTCCCTTCCTCCTAGTCCACCTGCGAATGATCTAACAATTCAGTGGTCGAGGTCTCTTTTGCTCTACCTCGGCATATCTTCTGAGTTTGAGCTCTGGATCCGCATTATTCTCTCAGGAATTCTAATTATATTTGGACTGCTCATTGTCCGAAGTGCAATACTCACATTCGGTGTAGACTACATGGCTGTTGTCTACCTTTACTTCCCAGAAGAGTCAGAGATACAGGAGCATGAGATCTACTCTGTTATCCGCCATCCAACATACTTGGGTGGGATATTGTTGGGACTTGCTGGAATGTTCTTCAGATTCTCTGTTTATTCTATTCTCATAGGTCTGGTAGTCATGCTTGTCTTTAGACTGCAGCTCTGGAAGGAGGAGAAAGAACTAATCGAAAGATTTGGTGAAGGATATATAGAATACAGAAAAAAGGTCCCAGCTCTTCTCGTGAAACCAAGCAAGATGAAGGCATTCTTCAGATTCCTGAAAAAAACATTGTAAGGTGTTCAAAGCTTAAACCAGGCATAGTAGACTCATAGTCATTCGTGCTTAGATTCAAGTCTTATGAACACCTACGAATAGGAGTGCTATATATTGAAAATGATCCTTCGCTATCATCTCATCTTTTTGAACCAATAGATGATCACTACGACGATTGCTACACCACCAGCCGCCATAAGACCGAGATTAGGCAAGCTTAATCCAAGCCCTTGATTCTCGACCCACACAACATAGGTAAGATTGGTGCTCAAGCCATAGTGATCTACTGCGATAATCGAGATCGAAACATTTCCATTACCAGTGTATCGTGTATTCCAGGCATATTCGATTGTTCCACCAGTGGAATCTTCCTTCTCATTACCATCAACGTAGATTGCCATAGAGTCCACATCAGTGAACGAGTCTGTGGCATTTGCAGTGATAGTAAAGACTTCGCTGTAGGTTTCATTATTGACTAAGTTGGTCATGATGCTTGGTCCAGACGTGTCCACGGTGATTGAACCGCTGACTGACCGAGCGTCACCATGCTCGTTATTGAAGACAAAAGCCAGTGCAACATTCGAGCGATAACTTCTGGTGACAGTAACGCCTTCGGTTGAAGGCCAGTCATCTGCACTATCGATCCAGATTGGATTACCCTGATCCCACAGAGTAGCTTCAGACGTCGAACAGATAAAGAACTCTAACGGACCACCGGACACGGTAAATGTAATCCTGTAGGTGAACCGTGTATTCAAATGCGAAGCGGAATAGGCACACTCAACAATTCTTGAATCCCAAGAGCCAATTGCAAAATCCAACGATTGAGTAGTCTGAGCCGGTTCGACAATTTTGGCAGGAGACTGTTCAAGATACGATGTATCTGATGTCATAGCTCCGATGCTGGTACTCAAAGAGATCATCATCACAATAAAAAATGCGAGGAGGAATCCCGTGTATTTATTAGATATCATTGTAAATACCCTCCTGCTGCCGCAGGAGAAAACCCTCTTTTATTTGTGATGCTGATGATTTCCTATTTTGAGGCTATGCACTTTTTTCCTATCGTCATCATCCTATGCATCAGGCATGATTACTTAGTTGCAAAAGGTATAAGCCAAAGTCAAGCAATGTGGTTTTGTCATGGATTTATTGGATAAATCGATCATCCTTGAGCTGATGAACAACAGCAGAGTTTCATGCCAGGAACTCGCTAAGAAGTATAATTCAACACGTGGAGTAGTACTAAAACGAATCAACAAGCTTGAAGAGAAGGGAGTAATCATGGAGTACTCTGCATGGTACAGTCTTGCCATGGTTGATGCAGAGTTTGTTTTTGGGCATGTCAAAATAAATCAGCAGTTGGAAAAAGAAGCCATTGTCAAAGAACTTGTTCAACATCCAATGATTCATGCAGTCATTCCATTAGTAACTGGTGACATCATTTTCCATGGCAATGTAGTTGGATCTGAGGGACTGTCAGAACTGGGTTCATCCATAAGGATACTCGGGAATGTCAAAGATGTGGAGCTGCATCTTATCCAGTCAGATCGTGGCAGTAAGGTCGAGTTGAAGAGAATCCACTTGCAGGTCTTGTCAGGACTTTTTAGCGACTCTAGACTTTCCATTGCTGAGATTGCCAGAAGGACAAAGTTGAGTCGAAGACGAGTGAAACGGGCACTAGACGAGATTGAATCGGGAGGTGGGATTGTTTTTGCTATCGCAAGAAATCCAGCTCTTGGTCATGGATTGAGTTTCTATGCAAAGATAAACTGGGATGAGCGGAAGTCCGATGCCAAGAAACTTGTTGAACGCATTCAAAAGGAATTCCCTGAAGAAACTTGGGAGTCATATATCTCTGCATCAGCCTCAGTGTTGTTTACGAGGTTCTTTGTTGAACATATCAAAGAGGTGGAAACAATCTCGAATGAGCTTTCGCGATTTGGAGAAATCAAAGAATTTGAAACATTGGTATTCTATCCTGCAAGGATATCCTCAGTTCTGACACGCGACCGACTCGCGGAGGACATTGTTAACGCAGGGTTTGATATCTGTAAGCGTTAGATGC
>JAEOUL010000278.1 GCA_016839345.1 Candidatus Thorarchaeota archaeon
ATATTCAGATACCAATTTTTGGAAATCATGACGATTTCTTTCCAAAAAGATGTTACTCCAGCATGAACTCAATTCTATCGTTCTTGATCATCTCATTGAGTGCTGGAGGGTTTAGTATCTCAATATCATGTTTCTTTCTTGAGATTAGCCTTGTACTATCTGGTACTAACAAAGCCTTTAGTGATGCACAGGAGAAGAGAGGAGTCACATCGAGACGTTTGAGTGGATTCTCAAGAAGATTCAGTTCCTCTAATCTTGCACATCTAGAAATAGGAGTAACGTCTAGACTCATTATCCGATTCTTTTCTAAGTTCAAAGATACTAGATTCTTGCATTCAGACAACGGAGAGAGATCTACTCGTATGATTTGATTAGAGCTAAAATCAAGATCTTCTAGCGTTGCACAATAACCCAACATTTCTAGGTTTACAACCTGCAAGTTGTTGTTGTCCAGAGATACAGACCGAATTGTGGGGCAGAATGCCAGAACCGTTAAATCAACAGTCATTAACTGGTTCTCACTTAGCTTAAGTTCCTCAAGACCCCCAAGATTATCTAGTTCCGTTAGATCGATTACAACGATTGAATTATTTGAAAGATCCACTGTTGTTGAGTGAGAAGCAATAGGTATTGCCTTGTTCGTTCCATCTGACAACGTAACATTGACTTCTATCACTTCAAGCACTCTTGTCTAACTTGTTACAATCAAAAAATAGATGACAATTCCGAGCATTTCAATCTATGGAGTTTCGTTCCTATTTCAATCAGAGATTGCTTAGATTAATGATTCTTTGATAACTTTCTCCATCCAATGTGTGAATAGACCTGTTTTTCCATGTTCTATTGATGTAGGAAAACTTTTAATATATAAAAATAGTAATTAATCATACCTCATATTATTAAATATGATTGAGGAAGGTGAGGTTGTCGTAGAAATGCAAATCCCGGGAACCAATATCGACGTAAGTCTTAAGGTCGATCGCATATACATTACAGACCCGGCTGTAAATCGAAGATTGAAATTCGCAGGTAGGTCCTTCGCTGATATCATGGAGGAGGTTCAACGGTTTGCATATCTACGAGGATTCAATGTCCCTCATCCTATTCTCAAGTTTATTCTAAAAAGAATTGGTCTTCCTGAGGTTGATGTGATTCCTGGAGAGGATGAGCTTACCAAGGACGATATGCTAGAACTCGCAAGAGCTTTGAATGTTCTTGAATCATTGAAAGATGAATTCCTCTCTCCAACTGGTAAAGTTGGATTTACCGAGGAAATCGAAAGCAATCTGATTCATACTGTTTCAGAGCCTGAAGAGTTAAAGATAGACGAACCAGCACCTCAACAAACAAGCATCTGGGATGTTCCCCTCAGCGAGGAAGTCAAAGGTTTGGTCTACTCTTTCCATTCAGAAAATATACCCACAAGCACTCCCACACCGAGAACACAATCATCTGATGAGGAGAAGTCTGTAAAGTTCATTTGGGATGATCCAGAAATCGTTGCAACCTTGGAAGATGTTTCTGAAGAAGCGAAGTCAATACCTGAATCAGTTTCTGACATATATGATCTGAAGGTCTTGTTCCTTGGAGAAGAAGGAGTTGGAGTAAATAGCATAATCTTTGAGTGTAATCTAAAACTCGGAAACGACTACTCCTCACTCGATCTACCTCCAACCAGACCTTTCACATTCAGTAACATAATTGAGTATAATGAAGCAAATGTCAGAGTTGACGCCTGGACATTTCCGAAGAGTATGGAGGCTAAAGTACCAAAGACTGAGTTCTACACAGGATCTGGAATTGTAGCACTTGTTTATTCTGTCGCAGACCGATGGAGTTTCGACAGTCTTGATTTCTGGGTACGTGAGGTTTCAAATGCCTTCTTGATTCCTCCACCAATAATCATAGTCGGAAATAAGACAGACCTCCGAGATCATCCAGTCTATGATGATGAAGATGACGAAGTGGAAATCCCTGTTTCAACAGAAGAAGCTAGCGAATATTGCAGCAAAGTCGCCAAGATGCTTGGCGAAGGTGGACAAACTCATCCAGTGTTCTTCATCGAAACCTCAACAATTACGGGTCAAGGAATTACTGACTTATTGAATAAGATAGTAGACTTCTGGCAAGCCAATGAACGACCAAGTATGCCTGCGACTGAACAGCAAGCTCCCACACACTAGAGTTCTTTCAATCAAGCCAAGAATTGCTGCAAGATTGAAACAATTTGCATCAATACCCTCAATGATTTTGTAACATCTCCCTCGATCTCTAGGCTGTGGTCTGCCCCGTCTATGACAATCCCACTCAATTGAGTAGAAATATTCAGACGATCAATGATATCACTATCATAATGGGGGTCTTTCGTACCAATAACCAATACAGCATCTTTCATATAAGCGAGCATCTGCTCCAGAAGTTGAGGGTTCTTAATCAATGGAGTGAGCCAAATGGTTTTCGCGTTTCTTAGATCCTCGTAGGTTTCGAGGAGGTGCCCAAGTGCAATGGTTCCCAGTGATTTTCCAGTCAAGCAAACTACTTTCTGGTTTTCTCTTTCTGTTACGACATTAAGTGCTGCTTCAACATCTTCAATCAACCAGTCTGACCTTGTCCTCAGCGATTGTTCCATGAACTCAGAATTGTTAGAGTAATCATAGTCAATTGTTAGAACATTTATTCCACTGGCAAGAATAGTTTGAATTGTATAGTGGAGAAGTGGCATATTGGAATTATATGCCAGTCCCGGAAATACAAGAGCAATGTCTTGAGTTTCTTCAGACTGTTTCAAGAGGCTATTCTTCAAGGATCTATTCCGATACCCCTTGATTTCCAACTGATCAAACGAAACCATATCCACACTAACTCCTAAGTATATCGATTTCCATGATGCCAAAGCTTATCAATAAACCTACAGGAAGAAATCGAAACGATACGGAGGTATATGATACATGGCAACAATCTTACGGTGGGATCACGTTTGCCAAACGCTCGTTTTTATCTCTACCTCCTTCTGCGAAGTTTCTCTACGTGCTGCTTAAAAACCGGCGACGAATGTCCCGACAAGATCTGATTAGCTACACGTACCTACCCCCCAGAACCGTGAACTATGGTCTCAGTAGACTGAAGGCTTTGGGTCTGATTCGGGAAAGGGAACATGAGAACGACGCGAGGGAGCGGGTCTACGAGCTGGTTCGGGCACCCATGTAGTGGGAACAGTGATCCAGAAGGTGGTTCCTGGGATTCATCCCAGACCATCTTCAACTCCCATTTCCAAAGGATTCCAAAAGCCTCATAATGTACTCAGACACCAGCTGATTGAACTCTGATTGAGGTTTAAAGAATGAACTTCTATGAAAAGGCTGGCACTGTACAAATAGGTGATGCAACTCGCACTCACTTCAGTAATCAGATTACTTCGAAGCTGGACGGAAAAGAAGTCATCCTGATGGGCTGGACTCATATTCTCAGGGATAAGGGCAAGATCAAATTCTTGATTCTTAGAGATGAACATGGAACTGTGCAAGTCACTATCCCTCAGAAGAAGGTTCCAAAGGAAGTCTTTTCAACTGCTGAAGGACTCAAACCTGAAACTGCTGTTTCTGTTCATGGAAAAGTGATTGCGACAAAGCAGGTGGCGGCTGGAGCAGAAGTCATTCCCACCAAAATTAGGATCTTAAACACAGCAGAACGTCTCCCCATTGATGTCGTAGAGGGAAAAGTCGATATTGAACTAGATACTAGATTGAATCATCGCGTACTCGACCTACGAAAGCCTTCAATCAATGCAATCTTCAGAGTTCAGCATAGTATTGTCCGATTTGCGCGTGAGTTCTTGGAGAGTAATGACTTTGTCGAGATTCATACACCAAAAATCGTCGCTGAAGCCACTGAAGGTGGTGCAAATCTCTTTGAAGTCAAGTATTTTGAAAAGAAAGCATATCTTGCACAGAGTCCTCAGTTCTACAAACAG
>JAEOUL010000279.1 GCA_016839345.1 Candidatus Thorarchaeota archaeon
GATGTTGTAGACTTACTAGCTGAGAGTCTAATCTGAAAAAGGGAAAATGGGTTGACACCACACAAGTGGTGTAACCCGAGTAGAACAATAATATACTAAGACTAGTAACCACCGCTTCTATCGCGATAACCACGACGGTCTCGGCCACCATATCCACGATCTCGACCACCACCGTGATCGCGGCGGCCGCCATACCTAGGTCTATGCTCGTGTTCTTGCTCACTCATGTCAATTTCGTTGTTGACTTCTTCTATGGCTTCTTCAGCTTCCTTTATAGTACCGTAGCGTCCTATATTGAGCCTTAAATGACCTTGAAACAGTGTTGTGTATCCATTTTCAAGACGATAGGTCTTTTTAAGTTCAACTTCGTCAATCGAGGCATCCCATAGAGGAACCGTCACTAGCCCAGTGCCATCACCAACAACAGTATCGCATACGCGGTGTTGTTCTCCGTCAGCTCTGGATGTTACCTCCCTGACCTCGCCTTTTTCGATGACCTTGAATGAAATGTTTACACTCTTCATCCTTGGCTTAAGTTCTGAAATTTGAGCCTCAATAGGCTCTCTCTCTTGATATTCCATAATCGCTCACGTTTTAGATTTGCAGGCTTTCAAAAGTAGAATCTTCCTCAGGGATCGCAAAGCTGTGCCTGGAACTCTGGAGCTTGTGATTCGACTAAATATTGAGGGCACTGCTGCTTTTCGTGGTGGAATGTTTGCCTATAAACTCTTAGCTATTCCTTGAAATCACAGAAAGAGGTGGACGATTGTGGACACCTAAGACTTGGTGCCCGAATTTGCGGGCTCGAGGTCCTACCCTCTTTTGTTATTTTGAACATGAGTGGCGCTCCTTTGCACACGATGCCAAGGCACTTCTCTGAACCCTCGGGGGTGAGAGCACGAATCTCCCTGCAGATGGATATTCGTATACGCCATTGCAACGCGGTCGCATCGTTCCCACGACATTATGACGATGCGTGGAGCAACGGGGCGTCCGACCAATCGTCCGCTAAATTATACGCAACATACCAACATAAGTGCTTCCCCACCAGTAATGATTGTTTAACTATTCTATACTCATAGAATAACTTATAAGAAATCCGCCAGATTTTCCATGAGTAGAGCCCGAGGTGACACATTTGAACGGAATTAAGGTCGCGATTGTTGGAGTCGGCAACTGTGCAAGTGCACTTGTTCAGGGTGTTGAGTTCTATAAGAATGCTAAAACTGATGATGAGCTGATTGGTCTAAACCATCCTGATTTTGCAGGCTATCATGTAAAAGACATTCAGTTCGTAGCAGCCTTTGATGTCACCGACACTAAGGTAGGTTTTGATCTTGCTGAAGCTATTTTTGCCCAACCAAACAATGTGATGCGGTTCGCGAAGGTTCCAACAACTGGTGTCAAGGTAATGAAGGGACCAGAGCTTGATGGTGTGGATAATATGTTAAGAGGGCTTGTCAAGGTCGCATCTGGCAAAGAAGCTGATGTTGTCAAGGTTCTCAAGGACTCTGGAGCTGAAATGCTAATCAATCTGATACCTGGATCCGCTGAAGAGGCGACCAAGTTTTATGCAAATGCCGCACTAGAAGCTGGCTGTGCATATATCAATGGCGCACCAATCCCAATTGCTTCAGATTTAGAGTGGAGTAAGAAGTTTGAGGAGAAAGGACTACCTCTGATTGGTGATGATATTCAAGACCAGCTCGGTTCAACAGTATTTCATCGAAACATTCTACAACTCCTGGTATCACGGGGAGTAAAGGTTGACAAAAGTTATCAACTAGATGTTGGAGGTGGTGCTGAGTCTCTTGATTCACACTACAGAGGTAGAATGAGAAAGAGGGGAGTGAAAAGCGAAGCAATCAGTCAAGACTTGCCATATGATGCTCCATTGGTTGCTGGTTCAAGTGACTATATTCCCTTCATGGATAATGCGCGAGACTCATACTTTTACATCAATGGTCGCCAGTTTGGTGGTGCACCTATCAAAATTGATATCCGCATGGAAGTCACTGATGGACCAAACGCAGGTCCAATTCTAATAGATGCAATTCGTGGGACAAAGCTTGCTCTGAAAAGAGGCATTGCAGGGTCCTTAGAATCAATATCAGCATACGGTTTCAAAATGCCTCCGAATCCTACGACAATGTACAGAGCTGAGAGATGGGTTGAGGAGTTCTTACTAGGCAAGAGGAAAAAATAGTCAAGACTATTCCAATTGCGGAATCGAGAGGGTTTCCAGACAAGCCGTATCAGAGCCCTTGGTTCGCCGATGTTATCCATCTTTCTTGAGGTCTGCCGCAAATGAGTGTTCTCATCAGATTGGGTAATCGTCTTCTAGCTCGAATCCATCATTCTTTGTGATCTACAATATCATCAGAGTAATGTAGTGTATAGACCACTCTCTATGACATCCTCAGGAAGGAACTGCGAGAATAATACTAGGTTATCAATTAGTCTGTTTCTTTCAGACAGCATCACCACGAAGAATGTCACTGTATTATTGTGCGCTACTACGTTATCGCGAATAGTCCAACTACCAACCTCTTCCCATTCTTCAGGAATGAAATTATCTGCATATACAATTGCTACCTTGACACCGTACTCTTCAGCGATATTCCGCAACATACTTGAACTCAATGACCCATTGAGCAGCGCTTCTCCTACTTCCAGAGTACCAATGCCCCATTTGTCGATACATACAATATCTGAAAGATAGTTTGTACAACCAATATCGTTGATTAATACCGTTTCACCATTGTAGAACCTATCGAGAAAGAGACCCATCTGATATTGTTGCTCATAGATGTTATTGGATGCAATGGGTGTCAAGTAGATAGTTAGAACTCCTCGTCCAACAAGTGGTGTCATGAACAGGATAACCAAAACCAATCCATAAAGGCGATTCCTTTCCAGACTCGTTCCTGATTTTGGTATCCTTATTGAAGTCAAGTCCAATTCGGAAAGGAACTGACGACCTTGAATTGAAATAGTAAGGACACCGAGTGCGACCAGGTAAGCCTCATACCTGAAGAACCATCCAATCCTGCCCAGTTGTAATTGTAACAAGCAGGATGAAATGAATATTAACCTCATTATGTTGTCCATCTGCCAGAATGTCTGTTTTTGAAATTTAGTCAACTTTATAGAAGCAATCAGGAGTGCAAGTATGTGCGGAGATACTATCAGAGCACCAATACCACGTACAAAGAAATAGCGAATGCCTTCATTCATTGCATCGACACTTTTCACCAGCAACGAGTTAGGAAGAAGTAGCCAACCTTCCTGTATAGATATGATACCATATGCAAGCCAAGGGAGGCTGGCCATTCCCAAAATGGTCAGAGCATGAATCCATTTTCTCTTTACCAAGAACAACAGGGATACTGGTAAAGCTAGGAAAATGGTCTCAATGCGAGTTGCAGAAGCAAAGAAGGTGACGATTAACAATATCAGTGATGCTCTACCATTGCTTTGTTCAAGCGAAAGGATTCTTGATGAGAAAACGACAAAGATCAAGGAGAACATTACATGAAGCGTATGCTCCATTCCTGTGAAGACCAGACCTGGTAACGAAGTGAAGAAGACAAATGATAACAGCACGATAGTTTGATATCTCGAACTCATGTCCATATCTTTGATTAATGAATAGAGTGCCACCACGGCTATTGATGCAATTATGATATTGAGAACCAGTGGAACCATATCAGAGATGCCAAATAGAACGAATGCTACTAAGAGAATCAGGTTCCAGAATGGTGAAGAAGAGCTTGAGCTGAACTCGTATCGAGTTATACCGAAGACATCATATTCATACAGGTTCCTAGAGATTGCCAGATGGATGTAGGGATCATCAAGTGTATATATCAACAAGCCAGAATTGATTGCCAGGATTGCGGCGAATGCCACAACCAATGATATCCATAAACAGGAAAGTGCAATTATCACAGGAAGATGTTTGGCCACTCCCTTATAGACCTTTGACGCCTTCATGTTTAACTGCAACCCTAAAGCATGCATAAATCGACTCGTCCGTCAGTATTTCAGAATCGGACTTGAATTCAGTTTTATTTCTTTTGTAATCAAGAAACAACTTGTTAGCTATTTCAACTCGATTGTAATGATCTAAATCTGTTCATCGCTCCTAATTATTTGTGATCTTTCAGATAGTCATTAAGCAGGGCTTTGAGTTGGTCAAGTTTACTAACGACCAAAAATTCTGTTTCTTCACCAATCTCACTCAGGGTTTCATTGAAGGAGATTACAGTTTGAAAATTTTGCATGAAACTCTCTTTGGCAACTTTAGTACGTGCTGATGGATCGAACACAACAATTCTATTCTCAGGTTCGAAGTTCAAAACAATGCTTCTCTTGAGGTACATCACTTTTTTACACTTTGGACATTGAACTCGATTTGCTTTGCCAGTTTTCAACGATTTGATTAAATCTCGGTCTTCTGATAAATCAATATGATCTAAAACATCCGCTTCATAGACTTTCTTGCATTTTGAGCATTTCACTTCTGCTATACTTTTGTTGGCCAAGGTTGTCACCTAAACACAATAGAAGCTCCTGGGTTGCCTCTTAAGAATTCCGTAGCAGTCAATTATACTCAGAATCTGATTCTTCATTATCGTTACTCAAACCTACGGACCGTCGGTCATCCATCAACTCATCCTCAAGAATTTCTTGGAGTAAGTCAGATTCTTGTCCTTCTGTCTTTCTCTTGAATAAAATTCCAGTGATAATTGCAGTAAGGGCAATCGATGCTAC
>JAEOUL010000280.1 GCA_016839345.1 Candidatus Thorarchaeota archaeon
TATGCATCGAAGACAACTATTCCTTATGACCTGTTTCGTATTGTCAATGTTTGTGCTAGTAGGCACAGTATCCGCCCAATCCAGTCTTGTGGCGAACATAGCTCGAACTGATGAACATGTTTGGGGTGGTAACACTAACAGCTATGTTGCTGACCTAGAAGCAGGCCATTGGACGGTGGTTGTTAACGCAGACTCATTCTGGGGGCTTCAAGTCAAGGTCACTGTTGCTACTGATAGCGATTATACCAACATAATTGCAGAGAGTGGAACAGACTATGGAAACTTCCCCCAAGTTGACTTTAACTTAGTTACCAACTCTACGGTATATATCGGTGTAACTGAGAATTCTGTGTATTCTGACACTAGCGGATTCTATAGTGTAGGCGTTTATGATGACGCTCACATTCCAGGTTTTTTCCAATCATTAGGATTCTTTGACTGGATAATCATAATCATAGTTGTATCTGTTCTGTTTCCTCTTTGCATTGGTTTGTACGCGTGTCGACGATCACGTCGGTCGATTCAACCAGTACGAATGGGCCGTCGCAGGAGGATTGACAGCATTCTAATCGAGGCTCCAATGCATGTAATTCCAGATGAACACCAAGAAAACGTTCGGACTCATGGAAGTCAGACAACGACAGTCCGTTTACCACTGAAATGTCCCTCATGTGGTGCTGAGATTTCACATGAGAGTGTGGATTGGGTTGGTCCCCTTGAGGCTCAGTGTGGTTATTGTGGTGGGACCATGAGAGCAACATTCGAGAGGATCTGAAAGAAACCTTGGGGGAGGGAAACCTCCCCTGCTTCTTGTTCTATTGATCAAAGACCTTCAAGAGATAATATCCCTGGAATACAGACCAAAGTACGAGACCATAGATCGCAGTCTTCTGCCAGATTGGAGATGCAAAATACATTGATGCGATTCCAAACAAGCCAACTATGTGAAGGATACAAATGATGACGATGACAAATCCAATCAACCCATAGATGGTCTTGTATTCACTAGTCAATACAGTAGCAACTGAATAAAACAGAATACCCAACATTATGAATATGAAGAAGTAGATTGTAGACCATCCATGCAGAAAAGGTAGGACATCCGCTGCGAAAATGGCAAGGGCTGACAGAAACGGTGCCGATATAAGACAAAAGACAGTTCCAAGTCCGCTCAATACTTTGAGCACCATTGTTTCTGTGAATAATGTACGTATTGTAAAAGTGAATGGAACCAAACAGATTGCCGCACCTGTGCATGCAGTCACGAAGAGAAAGTAGTTCAACATTGATGGAGTGCTATTGATGACTGTGAATCCAAGAGCACTAATAGGGTATTCAAAGAACAAATAACCTCCTGGAAAGGTAAACATCGCAATTGTGGTGAGTACAACCCAGATTGTTCCACAAAGTATTCCTAGATATGCCCCAATTCTTTTCCATGATGGAGCCAAGTTACTTACCTCTCTCTTTGAGTTCCTCCTCTAGAAGCACACGTCTCAGTACTTTACCCACATTACTAAGGGGTAGTGTTTCCACGATTTTGACTTCTTTCGGTCGTTTGTACCCTGCCATCTTGTCCCTTGCCCATTCTATGAACTCCTCTGGTGTAGCAGTTTCTCCTTCCTTCAATTGGATGTATACCTTGACAAACTCGTTACTGGGATCATCATCTCTAGGAATTCCGACAGCGGCTGCCAGCTTTATCTTAGGATGGGTGAACAGGATGTCCTCAATCTCTCGTGGGTATGCCTTCATACCACCAACGTTGATCATCTGTTTCTTTCTGTCACTGATGAATGTGTAACCATTCTCATCCATATGACCGACGTCTCCAGTAAGGAAGAACCTCTTGCCTCCAAAATCGCGCATCACGGCCTCAGTTTCTTCGGGTTTTCTCCAATAACCCGAGAATACCTGTGGTCCATGGATTGCAATCTCTCCAATCTCACCAATTGGCATCTCTTTTGTCCCTGTGTCTATGTCAACAATCTTACAGATGGTGTCGGACAGTGGAATTCCAATTGAACCAAATTTCCTGTACTTTTTGTTTGTTGGATTGATGTGTGTCACTGGTGAGGTTTCTGTGAGACCATACCCCTCAAACAATATCGCCCCAGTCACATCTTCAAATGCCTTAGCCACCTCGGGGGGTAACGGAGCAGCTCCAGAGCCGCATATACTAATCTCAGATAAGTCATATTTCCCAACATTTGGATGATTGGCAATTCCAGCATAGAGCGCAGGCACACAATTGAACACGGTACACTTTGTCTTCTCCAACTCTTCTAATAGGTCAGAGAGTGGTGGATTCCCAGCCCTTGGATCTGGAATGGCTACAAGCTGACCAGCAAACCAGGTCGCCGAGAGCATACTGAGTGTCATACCATAGCTGTGGTACCATGGTATAGCTCCAACATATACCTCTTCTCCATACCGGACCCCCCCCTCTCTTCCTGTATCCTCTTCTTTCAGGTATACCCACTCTATAATCTGAAGTACATTTGTAGTAAGATTGTAGTGAGAGAGTTTTGCGCCCTTTGGTGTCCCTGTTGTTCCGCCTGTATAGATCAGTACTGCAGTATCTCTTGGGTTAATATCGACCTGTGGTGGTATTGGTTCGTATTCAGCTAGAATGTTCTCATAGAATAGAGTCTTGTCCTCTTCATAGTACGGACTCTTGGGTATCTTTCCAAGGAGCCCTCCAATGACCGCTTTAGCTTTAGAGAGGAATGGTTTGATACTACAAACAACTACAGTATGGACCGGTGTTCCCTTGATGGCTTCGTATGCAGTTGGTGTGAAGGTTGGATGGTCGAGTGCGAAAACAATCTTAGATTCAGTGTCGTTCAATTGGTAGTTTAGTTCACCTGCTTTGTACATCGGATTACAAGTCACAACCTTCGCTCCTGTCTTCAGAATACCAAAGAAGATAGCTGGGAAGTGGGGTACATTTGGCAAGAAGATTGCAACACTATCGCCTTCCTTGATCCCTTTACTTGCCAAGAAGTTGGCTATTCTGTCTGAGTGTTCCTTGACTTCCCTGAAAGTCTGCGTTTTTCCCATAAACACAGTGTAAGGGAGGTTTCCGCTCTTCTCTGCTGACCTGTCTAGCATCTCAAACAGTGGTTCCTCTGGATAATCAAGCGTCGGGGATGCAGTTTCAGGCCATGATTCTTTCTTCTGCCAATATGCTTCGTCCATTTCTCAACTCTCCTTAATCTATTCGATAATAGTAAGATAACTTAGCTGTCCAGTATAGCTAAGCTCACTGATATTTGTTGAGGATGCTTTTAAAAGAGGACAAAATGAATGAAAAAGATGAAAGTTGGGGAGGGACAATCCCTTCCCCAAATTCCAATAGTTTTACTTCTTTGCTAGCTCTGCCTCACGAAGTTCTCTCCTGAGGACCTTTCCAACTTGGGTCATGGGTAGTGAATCGACAAACACAACCTCTCTTGGTCGCTTGTATCCTGCCATTTTTTCTTTCGCCCATGCGATGAATTCTTCCTCAGTAGCTGTTTCACCCTCTTTCAGAACAATGTACGCCTTGACGTACTCATTTGTTGGGTCGTCTTCCCTTGGTAGACCAATGACTGCTGCCATAGCCACCTTCGGATGCTCGAAGAAGGTGTCTTCAATCTCTCTTGGATATGCTTTTAGACCACCGACATTGATCATGTCCTTCTTACGGTCTGAAATCACGAAGAAACCATCCTCATCAATGTGACCGATGTCACCTGTGAGGAAATAGCGTTTGCCATTGATGGTCCTCATTACTTCTTTTGTTTCATCAGGTTTGTTCCAATAACCTGACATGACCTGTGGCCCACTAATAGCAATCTCACCAGTTTCTCCCTGATTCAACTCCTTCTTGCCGGTATCGATGTCCAAGATAGTGGCATAGGTGTCAGGAAGAGGCACTCCGATTGAACCAAACTTGCGTAATGACTTGAGTGCAGGATTAGCATGGGTCATCGGAGATGTTTCAGTCAAACCATATCCCTCAAAGAGAGTAGCTCCACTTACATCCTCGAATTGTTTACAAAGCTCAGGAGGCAATGGTGCAGCTCCAGAACCACAGCCTTTGAGACTGGACAGGTCATACTTTCCGACGTTTGGATTGTTTACCATCCCTGCATATAGCGCAGGGACGCAATGCATAATGGTGCCCTTGTACTTCTGTATATCCGCCAGTAGGTCACTCAATGGAGGTTTGCCAGCTCTTGGGTCAGGTATGCAGATCAATGAGCTTCCTATGACATAGGATGCAATCATCGTAAGTGTTAGACCATAGCTGTGATACCATGGCAATGCTCCAACAAACACCTCTTCTCCGGGCTTCAGTTTTTCAGGGAGTCCTCCTTCTTTGGGTTCGAGTTGTACCCACTCATCAAACTGCATAACATTGCTGTAGAGGTTGTAATGAGTCAACATCGCACCTTTCGGGGTCCCGGTTGTACCTCCTGTGTAGAGGATAAGTGCAAGATCCTCTTTTGGTTGAATTGACACATCAGGTGCCTTGGGTTCATAATGCTCTACGATATCATCATAGAATTCTGTGAATTCTTCATAATAGTCACCCTTGGGAATCTTTCCTAGGAGGCCTCCAAGAACCGCTTTAGCTTTTGGTAAGTATCTCTTGATACTACAAATCACGTGCACCTTCACATCTGTACCTTTCAAGGCCTCATAGGAGGTCGGTGTGAAGGATGGATGATCGAATACGAATACAGCTTTCGCTCCAGAGTCCTTTAGTTGGAAATTCAGTTCATTCGCCTTATACGAAGGATTACATGTTACTGCAGTCGCTCCACTCTTCAGAATGCCAAAGAAGATTGGTGGATAGTGAGGGGTGTTTGGTAAAAATATCGCAACTTTATCCCCTTTTCCAATACCCTTACTTGCCAGGTAATTGGCAATTCTATCGGCGTGGTCCTTGACTTCAGCAAAAGAGTGGGAAATCCCATCATAAATTGTTGAAGGAGATTCCGGATGTTTTGCAGCAATCTTGTCTAAGATTTGAAAAAGTGGCTCCTCAGGATAATCCAGTGACTTCTTTACTGTCTCTGGCCATCTTGATTTATGCCATAGCATTTCTTCCATATTATTTGTTCTCCATATCTCTCGTCTATAATCTTTAGTCAAAATATTGACCAGAGGATGTCATATACGACAACAAATGCCATTGATAATGATTTCCACAGGCGGTTTTTTCCTGAAAAACACCGAAAAACGTTGAATTTGTAAGACACAGCGGAACAATTAAGATGCTGATTGCTGAAAGTTCAACAATATTACGAGAAGCACCAGCTTTAGAGAGGCATCCAACTTGAACTATGAAGGAGTCATTGAACAATCATCAGTGGGATTGAAAGAACTGGTAGAATCAGGTGAAGAAATAATCGGCTACATCTACCCTCATGCTCCACTAGAGCTCCTTATGGCACATGGGTTCACACCATCCCTCATCAGAGCCCTGCCTGGGACTGCAAGTGGATTTGAAGAGAGCCTCCAGACCTTTGCGTGTTCATACATACGGAATCTCTACAGTCAACGCGCAAATGGACAGTTTTTGACCTTAGCTGGATTATTATTCCCCGGAAACACATGTGATGCCCTTCAGAATCTTGGAGATGTATGGAAAGTTCGATTTCCAGATGACAGAGTGTTCCGGTTAACATACCCAGTGACAAGGTACAGTCAGGATGATTCAACAACCAAGTTTCTGACCGAAGAGCTACGAATTCTTAGTGAAACAGTCTCTACCACATTTAATCGACCTTTTCTATCAGAGAGTTATGATAGAGCGGTTGAACTAGTTCAAGACTTTCGTAACAGCTCACAGTTCCTCTACTCCGCAAGAGTGGTCAATCCAAAGATAATTCCTTACACTGATGTTGTTCGTTTTGTCAGAACTTTCCTGACTGCTCCAACCATTTCATCAGCTTCTGCAGCAAAGGATGCTGCAACAATGGTCAGTAACACAGCTGATGAGTTAGGACTATTGGATGATATCGTAGCGGTAAGAAACGCAATCAAGAGCGGTGACTACTCGAGAGTGAAACTTCCTGATGATCTTGAAACACCTCGCATAGTAATTGCAGGAGGAATGGTTGAACCTCAAGCCATCGCCGCTCTAATCAATGACATGCCTGACATCCCCGACTCTGTCATTGTGTTGGACCTTCTCTCATTTGGATTCAAAACTGTGTTCACCGAGTCGCCCTCCAAGTCTGATGATCCATTTTCTGCCATGGCACAATCTGTGTTGACTGCTCCTGGTGAACCAACTCATGAAGGTCTCTCGTATCGCATGAATGCGATGAAGGGACTCCTCTCAAACCTCTCAATTCAAGGACTCATAGTATGCGAGCAGTCATTCTGTGACCCTGATCAATTTGAGGCTCCATCCATTGAAAGAGCGGCCTCTGAGCTAGGAGTCAAAACAGTTCGCGTACCTTTGGATCCAGAACTAAGCGATCGTGGCCGGATTGAAACAAGGATACAGACCTTCCTAGAAACTCTGGAGTGAGTGAGAAGATGACCCAAGAAAGAGCAGCTGAAGAGAAACCTTACAGACGTCTTGAAACACAGGCACTTCTGCAGCAGATAGCACTTCGACACGGACTAGAAGCCATGGACGCAAGTGAGAACGGCAACCTCGCATGGGTGACCTCAGGTTTCCCAGTAGAGATTCCTATTGCCATGAATCTTGGTGTGGTCTATCCTGAACAGGCAGGGGCCATTATTGGAGCTCAGAAGATAGGACCCGAAGTTTCCAATATCGCTGAAGACCTTGGGTATTCACAGGAGCTGTGTTCCTATGCTCGTGTTAGTATTGGTTCAACGGAGAAGCCCGATGAGGTTCCAATGGGCTCGCTCCCAACACCTCAGATTCTCCTTGCGTGTAACAACATCTGTGGGACTGTTTTGAAGTGGTATGATGCGATCTCTGAGATGACAGGGGCTCCAGTCTTCCTCCTGGACACTCCTCCTATCGATAAAGTACAGCTTCCCCACAATCAGCAATATGTACGTCAAGGAGCGGAGCGTCTGATTGAGTTTATTGGGTCGCACTTCAATCGAACGCTCGAGGAGGATCGAATTCGTGAGGTGGCTGAGCTCTCAAGTAAAGCAACAAGACTCTGGATACGTGCTCTTGAGGCCTGCAAAACCAAACCGAGTCCTTTGAACTGTGCTGATAGATTCTTGACAATGGCTCCAGTAGTATCAAGTCGAGGGACTGAGCATTGTGCCGAGTTTTACGAAACCTTTGTTGCAGAGGTAGAGGATCGTGTTAAGAAGGGAATTGGTGCGATTCGAGATGAGAAGGTTCGGCTACTCTGGGACAACATTCCACCATGGCATACTCTGAGATTCTTCAACATACTGGCAAGCAGAGGAGTGGTCTTCCCTGCTGACACCTATACCCATGCATGGACAGGCAACATGGTGGCCCTAGATACATCATCACTTCTTGATCAGGTTGTTGATACTTATTCTAAGGTTTATCTGAACATGGGACTTGATGCCAAAATCGATAAAATGTGTCAGCTCATCAAAGACTATGACCTTGATGGATTTGTCATGTTCTCCGTTCGATCATGCAAGCGATACTCACTCGGGCAGCTTGTTTCGAAGGAGATGGTCACTGAAAGAACAGGTGTGCCAGGAGTCATTATCGAGGGTGACATGGTAGACTCTAGAGTCTATAATGCCGCACAGATTGAAACACGAGTGGACGCACTTCTTGAGATGTTAATGTAGGGAGAGAATATCTGTGGACATGGGTGTCGGAATTGATGTTGGGTCAACTACGACCAAGGGCGTATTACTAGATAGTTCTGGTATGGTTGTGGCCAAGTCACTGATGCTCACCGGTGCTTCAGCAGTTCAATCAGTGGAAAAGACGCTTCAAAGCATCTCAACTTCTTCAAA
>JAEOUL010000281.1 GCA_016839345.1 Candidatus Thorarchaeota archaeon
ATAATACCCCTCGAGTTGCTTGAAAGTCAATGTATGTGTCATTATTCGTTTTGCACCAGATGGTTTCTGTCCAGCCATTTTGGATACGGCTTTAACGACCTTCTCAATACTGTTGAATTTTCCTGGGGAAACCTTATTCTTCTTAATCCATGCAGGGCTGGCTCCTCTCTTTCCAGGCCCTTTCAGAAGTTTTTCCATTGTTCTTGCGGGACCACCAGTCCTCCCATCAAGAACCATTCCATCGTTTCGTTTAATCTCAAAAAGTTCAATCATATCGACTTTGATCGAATGGAAGTCTCCGGATTTCCTAGGCATATAGACCTCCTTGCCTATGAGAGTCCCTTTCACTTGTTCTGTAACTCCGATTTCCTGAGAACGTAGCCTCAAGAACTTAATGTCGAGATCTGCATCATAGTAACAATAGAAGTCGTACTTGATTATGGGCTTGCCAACTGTGACTTCTGAAACACCTAGGATATCAGCACCATCAGACTCAGCAATCTTCTTTGCCTTCTCAGGTTTTACCTTGGCTCCAAAGTAGTAGAGCTTCTTCTTATTGGTGTCAACCTTCATCTTCACATTAGCACCAGTCACCTTGAACATCGAAGGTGAAAGTGTAGCTTTCTTCTTCTTCTTTGCCATAACGAACCACTGACCTGATATACTACTGCTAGCTATATGTTCTCTTTGGCGGCTACTTATGCGCAAAGGATACCCTCATTGGGACTCCAGCATCATAGATTCTAGCAAAACCAACTCTCTCAAACTGGAGGAAAGTTCCAGTCTTCATTTTTGTTAGACCGGGTTCACCTAGCCCAGTTTCTATTGATCCATCAATCATCGTTAGCTCCACTGGTATGGATTTCGCTTTTGGAATCCAATGTATAATTGGACCTCCCGCTTTTCGGACCTCATCAACATCAAGACTATGATGTTTCAACTTGAGAGGTTTCATAGTTTCAACTGTGAAGTTAGCATAGTCCTTCAAGCGGATCAGATTGCCTTTCTTCATTTTCTTGAAATCTCTCTGTGAGATACCGACCTCACAAGTTCCATCCCTCAGACCCAATGGTATCTTCCTGACTCCTAGTTTTGGAAAATCTGGATGAATAGGAACCTCAGCTGTTGTCAGATCCGGAGGAACACCAGATGTTGTTGCCCAAACTGGATTTCCGACAAAGAAGGCTCTTGGAGTATCAGCATCTCTGAGCTTTCTGTTCTCTGAATACACTGATTTCATGGATATCGAGATGTCAACAATACTGAGTCCGAGATCCAGCATCACTTTACGAAGAGCTCGTGGGTCGATTCCTCTCTTCTCGAGAGATTGCATACTCCAAGTTCGTGGATCATCCCAACCTGTGTATGCTCCGGATAAAACTTCTGCACGTGATTTACTTTTGCTCAGCTTGGCATCTTCGAACTTTAGACGACCATAATAGAGGAGTTCAGGTTCTTGCCATCCATAGATTCGCCAAATATGTTGCTCTATCTTCCCTTCCTTTACAAGGTCTTTTCCACGTATGATATGGGAAATTCCCAGCTCGTGATCATCGATTCCCCATGAATACTCAAGCAATGGCCAGACCCTGTACTTCGTGCCAACCCGAGGATGTTCTGTTTCAGAGATTCGAAGAATGACATGATCTCTCATTGCAGGATCTGGGTCAGTCATTCCAGTCTTAATTCGGACTGCTGCAGCCCTCTCCTCGTATGTACCATCAAGCATCTTCTCCCATCTTTCGAGATTGTTTTCGACTGAGAAAGTCTGGCACAAACAGGGTATACCCTTTACCTTGTGCTCTGTTCTCCAAACGTTTGCATCACAGTCACACACGTACGCTTCGTTCTTCTTGATTAGATCGACCGCGTAATCATAGAAGAGTTGTAGTCGATCAGACTTATACACAGTCTTGTGCACCTTTACATCAAGGTAATCAAGACTCTCTGGTATAAGGTCGAAGGCATCTGGTTCAACGACCTTTTCGGCGGAACCAATCGTGTCATCGAAGACTAATATGAGCTCGCCCTTGTACTGTTTTACATAATGGTCATTCAAGATGACCATTCTTGAGTTCCCCACATGAAGGGGACCCGATGGGAAAGGTGCTAGTCGCATTACTATCTTGGACCACTTATCTGCATTGGGAAGGTCAGGAGGTTGCTTGACCTCGGATGATTCAGCGACATCAGAGGGCTCGAGAAGCTCTGGTGCAATTTTCTGTAACTCAGCAATCTGGTCATTAAGAGTCATTTTGATTACTTCGTTGACAATCTGTTCGACTAATGATTTCACTTGTACTGCTCGTGAACGTAAGTCGGCTCTTGAACCGAGTAACGCATTCATGACTGATTTTGCACTAGGTTTTCCTTCATATTTGACTGCATTATCTAAGACAGCTTTACGCACCTCAAGCTCAAGATTGTCCATTGGAACATCTCCATTTTGTCTGACCTCTAATTTCATTTAACTTTGACTGGAAATAGAGGATTTCACTAGAATAATAATGGAAAATGTTCACCACGGAGACGCTTATTTGGCATTCGGGATGTGGAGTATGGGAGAACATCGTCTTAGGTGTCTGAAACGTGTCTGAGTTAAAGTGTTGTAAGAAATGTGGTGCCTTTATCACATGCACTAACAAGGGAGAGTGTTGTCCAGAGTGCGAATACTTTGATCCAGTGGACAACCTATGTATGGCTATCCCGGAGAAGAAAAAGACAAAGAAGGACATATTTGATGAACCAATAGAGATTGATCCTGACACATATCTTTTCGAAGACGATGATGAAGATGATGATCTAAGTGATCTTCCTCCTGAGCGAGAATCCTCCGACGATGAGAAGGAGGAGGAGGATGAGGAGGACGATGAGGAGGAGGAGGATTTCGAATTCGATGATGACGATTGGTAGATTCTCTAAATGTTAAGTAGATAGAGTCCAAACAATGCAATAGCTATCATCACCAAGAGTGTTGCGTTACTAACAAGAAAGTTACGTGCGTTTTTCGTCCCAATCTTAATTGGTCCCAGCGGCTTTATTCCAGTTGGTGCCTTCAGATAAGGATCAGCAGCGATCCAGAGAATTTCTAGTGGATTTGCGTCACTTGGGAAAATGTCCAGATAGAGATGTGATGCATAGCCCAAAAGGAATAGGGCTGTGATGTAATATTCAACTTCTGCACCAATAGTCAAACCATTAGCAATTGCTGTGGCGATATTAATCAGAGTTGTAAGTATAACGAGAAGGGGAAGTACAACTGAATGGAAAATAATATTCCGATGCCTTGAGATTCCTAAGAAAGGAATATCCCAATCAGGCATGAGTGCTCCAGCCACCGTAATGATACCTCCAATAAAGATCGATATTCCACCAATGATTGCTATACCAGTATACCATTGATAAAAGATAGCACCAGCAAGAGAGCCGATACAAAATGATACAAAGAACATTGCACCGACGGCACTCCTATTACTAGTTGTTCTAGCACGCATATCTTTGTGCGGAGCTTTCCAGTAGAGGATAGGTACTGAAACAACACTGACACCTATTCCACCAACAATATAGAAGACCAGTAAATCAGGGAGCGAACCTCCGATATCTTGAAACACTGTAAAACCATAGATTAGTGAATACAGACCAACGAAGAGGGCAAAAGCAAATACTAAATGTGAAACGCGATTCATCTTCAAACCCCGGGTCCTAGAGTGTAAAAAGAGAGTCCTTCGCGTGTCTTATTTCTTTCCCCCTCTCAAACCTGGGAACCAGTATTGCGTACTCTTTGAATAGCTTCTCTGTTCTTTCGCGACGCCGTTTGTCACTAGAAGTTCAAGTGCGTTCTTCACACGTTCCTCTGTCCAGCCTAGAGTGACAACTACATCCTCAATACTAAGACTTCCATCTTTTTTGGCTGCAATACTGAGGATTTGTTGCGGGTCATCAGTGAGGGCAACAGGGACAAATTCCACCATGAGTGCACCACCCTCGATTGTGGTTAGACCCTGAATCAAACCTTCCTTTGCCATGTCTTCGGTGATACTCTCAATCTCATCTGGATGGGTCCCCCAACCACTCTCATCAAGTCTTACAAGAAGTTCTGAGAAAAGCATAATGCCGCCAAACTGTTTTGAATCTGCAGCTATTCTCAAAATATCCCGACGAAGACCATCTGTTCTGTCATCACGTTTGAGAAGTCGCTTTACCATACCCGATTTCTTCTTTGCTTCTGCAATCCATGACTCGGGTTCATATCCAAGTTCTGACAGAAGCTCAACCAGAGCTGTTCGATATGCAGGAATACCTAAGAGTGTGCTGCCCTGTTTTTCGAAGGCTTCCCAGAGACGCTCCCGAATCATATCTAGTCGTCTTGATCTGTCAACCAATTCATCAAGTCGAATAGATAGTTGCTCCTCAGGGGATAAAGAATTAATAATAATTGGAATGGCCACATCACTGGTTGAAGTAAGAGTGAATTCAAGAGGTTTTTCGAAATAACCTGGAGCATTAACAATTCCTTCGTAGTTACTCATTGGAAGTGAAACTACAATTGTACCTTTAGTATCAGATTTTGCTTGCAATACACCGAGATCAAGTTCAGCATTCTCAACAGGACGACCAGCTTCATCTTGAATGTGGAATCTCACTTTGCATAGAGAGCCATCAGGTGTAACTGCAAGTTGTCGTTTCCTCCGTTTTATTTTGGTTTCCGGAATTCCTGAAATGATACCTTTGAGTTCGTCAATTAATGGCTGCTTAACAAGGCCATCTCCTAGAAGAAACTCTGCACCAACCAAAATTGAGTCACGAGACTCTTTCACTGTAAGAAGGTTGAAGTTCTTAGAGGAATCGCGTATGAATTTCCTAAGAGCAACATCATTATTAGCTCGTTCACTTAACAAAGAAGCAACTGCTCCAATCGCTCGAGTAGGAGTTTCAAACCCATCTACATAATCTCGTCGTCGACTCACTTTTTCACCATTACTCACCATTTGTGACAATGTGTAGATATCTATGTCTAACTGTCCTTTCTTTGAGAATCCAATTAGAAAGAAGGGCAACATTATGAGTGTACCTTTTTCTCCTGCATTCTCTATAGATATTGGGACTGACAGATCTGTCAAACTCGCCAGTTGCTCTTGTATTGATTTACTCACAGACTGAGTTTCAGCAAAGAATCCATCTCGTTCTACTAATAGTTCACGGGATTCATCTTGAATAATGGAAAGCATTCCATCCCTACGGTCTTTATCACGTTTCAACGCTGACTTTCGTGATTCAATAGTCTTCTTGAGTTCAGATATTCTCTCTTTCTTCTTTTCAATTGATGATGCAGAAACCATTACAAGTTCTGATTCTAGTTCAACGATTTGTTTCTCTAGTGCTAAGATTCTGAGATCTAATCTAGACAATGTAGGCGCAGAAGATGCTTCCTGATTTCCAATCTTGTGCTCAACCCTTGTGGATATTGAATCCACTAGTTGAGTTATGGTTTCCTCAACAGTGCTGAGAGTATCTGCAGTTTCTCGTAGCAACTCAACTGATCGTGTGAATTCGTTCTGACCTAGAAGACCAGTAAGTGGAACCGAATAGTTCTCTATATTGTTACTCAGAGGACGCTCTAGTATTTGAGCAACTCCTCGAGACATTAATCCGCTCATTAGACCTAGGAGGGTAGTTCGACTTAAACTACGCAGTGGTGAAATGAGTGCACGTGCGTCTTTTATACTCTGTAAAAGATCACCTGTGTTGATATTTTCAATGACAGAAGATGCATCGATGGTCTTGTGACAAGTTAATGATTCACTTGTGAGTCCAAATAATTCGACTAGGAAACTGCGGTTTGTGAATGGAGATGGTACAATCACAACAGGTAGATAGCATTTTAAGATAAATTCAAGCTCACGACCGTTTCTCTGTTCAATTGCGCGCATTACCATTCCAGCTAAGACATAGTCTTCTGGAATGGCTTGTTCCATTGGTTGATCTCCTGTCAACTGGAGTCGTCTCGTAGCTGTTGCAGGTACAATGAGATTCCAGTCTTGAAGGTCCATATTGATTCCTATGGTTGAAGTCATCGGAACGCTTTTCATACTTTCTTATGGAGAGACGGTTATTAGTTTGAACGCGCTGAACTATTTTTGGAGTAATTTGGATGAAAAGAGATGACCCTTTACTCTTACCGGTGTGTCAAATATGCGGAAAATACAAGGGAGTAGGACCATGCAAGGATGTGAATTGTATTGATTCGTACAAATCCATTAGAAACGACTATGTTAAAATGGAAAGAAGACTTGATTACAGGTCCTGCAATCACTGTGAGAATGAAGCACATATTTTGTGCAGTAGATGCAACAGTGGATTCTGTGAAACTCATGGAACAGGGCATGACATTAATCAACTTGAGAGATGGAATCAACTCGTAGGAACCTGCTCTATATGCAAGCAAGTTGTATGTGAGAATTGCTGGATTCTCGAAGGTGATGGTGCTATCACCTGCCTAGAACATCACGAAAGAGGTAACAGAAATCACTTGTAGTTGTCAATCTATTATTCCAATACGTAACGGTCAAACATTTATGGATAAGCGTAAACTCAGTTATTGGGACGCGACATGCCAGAAGCGACATTTGTAGTTCATCTTGACGACTATCAGGGATTCATTGTCAAACAACGGTTCCCTCTGACACTAACACTCAATGAAAAAGTACTCAACCTCATCTTCTATGAGCAACAGAAGGAGAAGAAAGAAACTCTTGCTTACTCAGAAATAGAGGGTCTGAGAATTACTACACATAGTTCTCCAGACTATCCTGGTTGGATGGTCTGTACATTACTTGGTCCAGAAGAAGTGTTTGAAGATCTTCGTACTAGTCTATCTGGATCAGGTAGATTGATTCTGGCATTGATGAGCGAGGATGCAGAAGCAGTAAATCTTGAAGAGCTGGTTAAGAGTGGAAGTGTTCTAAAAGAAAAGAGTGAGGAACAAATTCTGGCTGAGATTTTCTTGACTCCATCCTCTGCCTTGTTGCTTGAACGAATGCAATCAGAGGGTGTTGAAAAAGCTGCAAAGCTATCAATCTGGTTGAAGAACCAAGTTCAGGACGAAGTTGACCTAAGAGAGGCAATGGCACCGCTTATGAATTCTGGAGTTGTTCATGTTGAGTTAATTGGTAAAACTGCAGAAACTGTATTCCTTGTAAAAGACATCTTTGGATATCGAGCTCCACCTGTGGAATCGTTATTGAATGTCAAGCAGACATTGCCAGACATTGAAGAGAGATACAAAGAATATGTTACATCATTCTTTTCTCCACCACCACCAAACAAAGGATACAATCCAACACTTCCTGTGGACGATCCTAATTCCCCAATTATGGATGACAGGGAGAAGTTATCTCGGCTAATCGCTGACAGCTTGAACTATATGGTTCTTGACGCCCTAAGAGCTGAGCCGCTGTCAATAGGAGATGTTTCCAAGAGGACGGCATTACCTGAATCAGTTGTGACTAAGGTACTCTGGTCATTAGAAGCAGAGAAAGTAGTGGTGCATTTCGATGACTTAGGTGTGTGGGCTTTACTTACTAATCCAAGAATTGAATCCTTCATTCCTGAATATATTCTCCCAGTTATAGCAAAGAAGGTGTCAGAGAAAGAAATAACACCCCAAGTTGCACGAAGACATCTCGAACTCTTGATTCAGAATTGTGGTGAAGTGCAGTGATTAGAAGCGTTTATGTGCTTGGCGAGCAGGGAAATATGCTCTATTCCAAAGACTATGCCAAGAGTGATTCAAAGGCAGATTTAGTTGAGTTCCTTGTCAATCTTACGCACTTTCTTAGGACAGTTGATCTTGAGAACAAAACAGAATTCATGAATGTTGCAGTTTCACGAATTTTCTTTGCACAAAGGGACACGTTCACCTTCATGTTCATTGCTGACAAGGCGGATGATTCAGTACAAATAGAGGAGAAAATGGACCAGCTAGTTGATTCTTTCATGAGGGATTATGCTAATTTGGCACTTGCGAACCAGCCATTAGATGGATTTGATGAAAAAGTAGACGAGATAGCAGTAACTATGGTAAAAGTCGCAATTCTGGGCTTTGCTGGTGTAGGAAAGACAACAACACTTCATCTCTTACGTGGAGAAACTCTTCCACTTGTACATGATCCAACCATTGGTGTTAGTATCAAGAAATTACCTGAAGAGGTCGAAAATGCAAACATAGTACTCTGGGACTTGGCGGGTCAGTCACGATTTAGCATACTATGGGCGAAGATGATAGCCAATGCACAGGTTGTCATTATTGTTACAGACAGCACTTTGGAAAATGTTCTGAGGAGTAAAAAATTAGTTACTCTAGTGAAGGATGAAGTTCCTGATGCAAAAGTCATTGGTATTGCAAACAAACAGGACTTGCCTACAGCATTGACTCCAGAACGAGTTGGCCAGATTCTAGCGATTCCAACGTATGAACTAGTCGCAATTGACATCTCATATAGAGACCGCCTTATCCAAATAATAAGACGAGCTATCTTAGAAGGAAAAGCAGAAGCAAAAGCTGCGTAACTTATTGTAACTCAACATTCGAAATCTGATGTGTATGCATCAAGGCAAAGGTTAAGAACCAAACAGAATGAATAACGCGTAATAGCTGCCTATAGGTGACAAAAATGTCCTTTGATTTAGAAGGTATCATGGAAAAACTCAAAGAAATTGAAGGTTTCGCCGAGAATGTTGCAGAAACTAAAAGGCTTGCAGATAACTTGGCAGAGAACTTCGCCAAAATGAAAATGCAAATCAACCAATCAATAAACGACAGCTTCACTGAGATAGCCAATCAAATTGATACATTACGAAAGAATATGGAGAAGATGGAGAGCGTCAAAACAGAAGCCCCAAAAGTTGACACTCCGGCTCCGGCAGCAACCCCAGAACCGGCGCCAGCGCCGGAGGTTACGCCGACTCCAGAACCTACTCCTGAACCAGTTCCTGCTGTAGAACCAGAACCGACACCTGAACCAACCCCTGAACCAGTTCCTGCTGCAGAAGCAGCTCCAGCTGAGGGCAGTGACCAGATGGATTTCTTGCTACAACAGAAAGATCGATTAAAGGCTCAATTAACGGACTTGCGTTTCGACTACATGAGAGGATACATTCCTGAAGACGAGTACAAGACAAAAGAGTCAGAGCTTGACGCTCAACTTGAGGATGTTGATAAGCAAATTGCTGCTTTGAAATAGATGAATGAAAGAATAACTTGGCTCGCACTCGGAGTTAATAGAGTGCGGTCCAGCTCTCTTATTTTCGATAATTCTAATAGAAGTGAAATTACTTCTTTTTAGTAGTCTTCTTAGCTGATTTCTTTTCATCAGCCTTTTTCTTTGTGGTTGTCTTTTTTGCTGGCTTTTCCTCAGCTTTCTTCTTGGTGGTGGTTTTTTTAGGAGTCTCCTTCTTCTCTTCTTTCTTCTTAGCTGGTGCCTTCTTCTTAGGAGTCTCTTTCATCTCTTCTTTCTTCTTAGCTGGGGCCTTCTTCTTAGGAGCCTCTTCCTTCTCCTCTTTCTTCTTGGCTGGAGTCTTCTTCTTAGGAGCCTCTTTCTTCTCCTCTTTCTTCTTGGCTGGAGTCTTCTTCTTAGGAGCCTCTTTCTTCTCCTCTTTCTTCTTGGCTGGAGCCTTCTTCTTTGGCTCCTCTACTTCGGGTATTTCAGGTTGAGCAGCGGGTGCCACCAAAGGCTCAACAACGACCTCGGGTCTAGTATCCTTGCGTTCCTTTTTCTCTCCAACCTCTCTTCTCTTCCAAGCAAGTCTACCTGGTTTGACAGCTCCAGGAGTACCTGCTGCTAAGAGTGCGATATCCATTTCTTCTGTGATCACAGTTTCTTTAGGAACGCTTGAAGCTACTTCTTCAAGAGCATCAGCCACCATTACTGGAGCGCCTCCCTCTCTCTTTTCAAGCTCAACGGGAGTCGTATAGACTACAAATCCGCCCTCTCTAATGTAAGGTACAACAACTCCTTCAGCTTCTTTCTCTCTTAGGATCTGTCGGGCGATACTAATTCGGATGTTGAATCGATTGGCAAGATCAAAGCAGGTGATAGATTTAGCTTTCTTAAGATATTCATCAATGTTTGATGTGGTATCAGATTTGAGAACAGCATCTCGAACGATTCTCTCTGTCTTTGCGGCTGATTTGCCCCACTTTTTTCGGCTGATAGTAATTACTCTCCTAGACTCTTGTAACTAGGTTCACGGCGGAAAACTTGGGTTTGACTTTTAAAGATGCTCATTGGTTGGTTTTTTGTAGAGCCAATTGGAGTTTGAAAGCAAGATGCCAGCTGTAATTGATATAAATGAACTCAGCAAAATCTTGGTATCGTTCGCTTACAGGGAACTTCAGAAGAAAAAGATAGTTGTAAAGTGGGGAAAAACATCTAGTTTTGGACAAGTTCGTTGGAGTGATGATAACGACGAGATTGACATCAGAATAAATCAGAGTG
>JAEOUL010000009.1 GCA_016839345.1 Candidatus Thorarchaeota archaeon
CATGTCAATAATATGGCTTCCAAGATCAGGCCCTAGAGGGTCGGATACTGTGCTTAAAATGACCGGCATTATCTCAATTAGTCCCCTCTTGCGGAAGGTTTCCCTTATCGTTTCGAGTGCAATGTTCTGCACTCTTAGTGCTGCGATTAGCTTTTCATTCTTCATAAGTCTTTGAAGACAGACTTGAATTAAAGAGATATTTCTGAATGGATGGAAATTTCTTCATTTTCTTATTGTTTTGCTTGGCGAAAACCGCAATTCTTTCTATCATGGGATGATTAACTCAACCTCACTGTGTGTTCCTTATATTTTGGTTTCGTCGTTGGGTGACGCAGCATTAGAGCATCAAATCTTATTTCCATCCAATCCATACTTGGGATTATCCAATTGCACAGAAGTGCATCAAAATTCATTTGAGTCTAGTATTAGAACTGAGCTAGGCATCAACCTAGGTGCAGATATGCACCCGAGGTGACATCATTTATGAATCGGGAATTAGTTCAGGATTGGTCAGAACTCGTTTGGAAATCTACAAGACCAGACCTCACCTCTGGAATTCACGCGTGTATACTTGTTCGCACAGGAGCTGTTATACAGGCTGTCATGCTCACGAGGGTTGAGCCTGGAGGTTTGTTTTCCATTCATGCTGACGAATATAACCATGTCTTTCTTTTCATTGAGGGGACGGGTAAAGGTTGGGTAGGTAATGAATCATATAATATCAAGCCAAAGATGCTTGTTAGAGTCCCAGCAGGAACATCTCACGGCTATCAGAACACTAGTGACTCGGATCTTCTTCTTTTGACAATCAACTACTCGGAATTGGATAGTCCCTAAACCTCCCCCTGCTATTGAATCTCAACTCGCAGCCAGGGATTGAGATTTTCAATCTGATCTGACGTAAACTGCATCTGAATTTCCCCCGAACCTTTAGCCTCTAACCAAGGAGTCAGGCCGAACCGATAAATATACGCTCTTTTTATCAGTTATTAGCCTCTGAAAGCACGTGATGGACTCAAACAAGATTCAATCTTTTCAATCAGGTGATGAAGAAGAGATAGTCAGAGTTTTTGAAGCAGCATTTGGCAAGGCTGATTATTACTTCCCACGAAGTGTTTCATCTTGGGTCTGGAGATATGTACAAAGACCTGGGTTCGATCCCGAGTCCATCCTAATGATCCGAAAGGAAAACACACTGGTTGCCGCATTATCAATGACTTATGGAACAATGATGGTCAATAACGAACCTAGGAAGATTGCCCTGATTGATGATGTTTCTACTGACCCCCAATGGCAGAAACAGGGATTTGCCACAGCACTTCTGAAGCATGCGATTGCTCGTGCTAAGGAATTGGGTTGTTGTGGGATTCACCTTAGCGCTGATCCGGAGGGTTCAGCCATTCGGATATACAGAAATGTTGGTTTTGAAGTTGTTACCTTCTGCATTAACATGCTGAGTGTTCTCAAACATAGACATGCAGCAAGACTCGGAAAACGTCGCCAAGTTGTTCCTTTACTGGCATTGAGCCTTCTGGATGCCTACAAAAGCGTACGTATTGACAAGAATCTTTGCCAGGTCGAAATAGTTGAGGGAAGCACAGCTGGCGATGTCGTACAACGTGCTCAAAATGAGTTTGAGCTTCGTAATGGGACACTTTTGCTGGATGCTGAATATGTTAAATGGATGACAGACAAAAGACCTGATGGAGCGCTTAAGGTAGCATCTATCACCAAAGATAATGAGTTCTCTGGGATGTTCACAGTATCATCCTCCGATTTCTCTGGACCTCGGACAACAGATAGGATGGCTGTGATTGGCAACCTGACTCTCAGTGGAGCAATGCAGACCAAGAATGCCATCGCAGCAGCTCTCCATGGTGCAAAAGAGATGGCTAGGAATATGCTGAATTGTCCAATGATTAACATGTTTGTTGACCAACGTGATGAACTCCTCAGACATGCGTGCAAGAAGGCTGGATTCATTGAGATTGGTAAATCCGCTTCCATGATTCATCCTCTCAATATGACTGAAAATCTAGCTGAGATTAAAGAAGGGGTCTGGAGTCAACCAGTTGAGACCACATCATCGAATCCATGAACTCTATCATTAGGCGTATCGTCTAGTTTTTCTATCATAGCTACATGTGAGTAGGATGGATGATTCAGTATGCTTCATGGATTTTTGAGTGCTGCACTAAAACGGCATCTTGACGAGACACAGCCCATATTCAATCATATAGTCGATGAAACCCTCACAAAGGTTCCAATCAAGGGCGGTAGGCCCCTAGGCGAAGTCCTACTTCACATGCTCAGATCCTTGGACTTCTATCTAACAGGCCTTGCAAAGAACGAATGGGCTCCTTTGTCCTATTCGCTTGAAGAATACAAAGATGCTGAAGCCCTGAAGGCACTTACTCGTGAAGTCTTTGATAGAGCGCGTGATTATTTGGATCAGTTAAGCGATGGGGATCTCGAGAAGTCTACTAGTTCGTTCAACCGCCCTGCAACGGCTGCAGAGATTCTTCTAGAAGTGATTGAGCACTCTATCCATCATCGCGGCCAGCTAACAGTCTACTTTCGCCTGCTTGGAATCGATGTGCCTGAAATACCGTATATCATCTAAGGAACTCAATAATCAATCCTTTGCAAGAGAGGCGGGAAGACTCTCACCAAACACAGGCTTTGTTTCAAAGGCCATTGGAATGTCTGGATTGTATCTTGGGTCGTTCATGATAAGCCTAGCAATGATATCATCTCCCTCATTGAATTTACCCCTCATTGTCATCTCAAGAAGTGGGCTATAAACGATAAAAGGTGCAAATACTGCAATCATCATATATCTGAATGGCCATAGGTAGTAGTCAAACGTAGGATCCAAGACGATCTGGTACAGCTTAAACCCAATCTCAACCAAGCCCCATCCAAAAGCAAGCAAGAGAAGGCCCTGTCGAATATGTTTCAGTCGCATGAAAAGACCAAACGTATCATCCTTCCATTCGTCATACTGCACATTCCCTAACGAGTAATCAGAAACTCCACCCTTTCGGGAAACAATTACTGAGAGTTTCCCAATGAATTCTATATTCTCTTTTCCCATAATGACTATTGTCCGAAAACGTCTTTTTACGAATCCCCCGATCGTCACAATTGAGAACACAATCATCACAACAGACCAGACCACAGCAAAGACCGTCATTATTATGGCCACAACGATGAAACACAGAAGTTCACCTCCGCCGCCACTCCCACAATCGCCACAATTCGAGCCTTCAATATGTCTGTAAATCTCGGACTTAACTGTGACAGTACCAGTTTCTTCTGTATGGACTGAAGTGGTTCCCGGATGTATTCCCATAATAGAATTGATTCCATCCTTCACGGAACTTCCTGAAGCACCATAGACACGCATTACCGCGAGTTTGGAAGCTTCTGGTTTCTCTTCTGACTCCAAACTCAATCACCCCAAAACGCGATAGACTTCTTGTACTGCACCCTTATTTGTGCTGCCCCCAGTCAGTGATTGTTTGAAACTGGCTTTTTGATACCAGCTATTCAGTTTCAGCTAGTTTCTTTCTCCATGCCTTCTCGATTTTCTTCTCTCTGTTGTAGTGTCCCATCTCTCCCCTCGATGGACTTGGATTGCCACTATATACAACGTATCCCTCAAAGAGCAGCAAAATAATCACTGGAATGAATCCAGTGAAGTCGCCTCCTATGACAAGTCCTATTGTGCCAACTATTATTGAAGTAACCACGGTCCAAAAGCCCGCAAAGAAGAAGAACCACTTTCTCTTGGGAGGCAGGGCTTTTAGGAAGGTCACATAATCAATCTTGATTGTGGGTTCGTAGTACTGGTCTCTGCACATGCCTAGAAGTCGTATCCCAAGCACCTTTCCAGCAATCACTCGTCCTAAGGGGTAGAAGAAAGCTACAACACCCATGACACATATAAATCGAAAGACAAACTGCCAGATATCATCCATCGTCCACGTCAGAATACTGCTCCAGATGAGGGGTGTTTGAAGAAGCCACAGATAGACGGCAAAAGACACCAGCCCCATGAGAGTCATGACAGCAAGCGAAGGTCCCAGTCGATATGTCCTACCCCTACTGACTTCAAAGAGGATATCTCTTGCTTCAGCTGCTACAATGATTTCGTCATCATTAGGCTGAGGCTCTCTTTTTATTTGACGTACTAATTTCCAGAGGTGCTTCCTTGTGTCTGCAGACACATTTTCTGGGTCTTTTCTGACCTCATCACGAATCCGTTCGAGTTCCTGCTGCCTATCAGTCATATCAACACACGTCGAATCTAAGAGTATGCCTCCCACATGAACCCTCTTGCTCACAAGAGTAGTCTAAAAGGAGATGGCAGGTCTAGCAACACAAGTGAGTTGCAGGACATGTCCAAGATAGAGATCAATTCGGGAGTAGCTCCATTTCCAAAGCCAATCGTTCTAGTTGGTGCTATGGTTGAGGGAAATCCCAATTTCATCACAATAGCTTGGTTCCACCGAATGAATGGGTCTCCAAACATATGGGGGCTTGCAATGGGCAAGAAGCATTACACACTCGAGGGTATTCGAAAGAACAGCAAGTTTAGTGTCAATTTTCCAAGCGTTGAACTTGTGGAAAAGACTGACTTCTGTGGAATCTACTCGGGAAGAGAGGTTGACAAATCGAATACTTTCGAAATCTTCTACGGAGAACTGGGAGATGTTCCAATGATTAAGGACTGTCCG
>JAEOUL010000282.1 GCA_016839345.1 Candidatus Thorarchaeota archaeon
AAAATTTGAAAAAGTTCTCACTAGTGCTTTTTGGAGTCATCGCTTTAATACTATTCATCCCAGCTACTCAAGCAACAATCTTCAATGAGACTGTAACCTCTGATGAAATTATCATTGGGGATGTTGAAGTTATGCTTGATATCAGACCAAATTCACTTAGCTTTTGCAGTAAAGGTGATTGGGTGACCTGTTATATCACGCCACCAGAAGGATACAATGTTCATGATATTGATACAACTTCAATATTCCTTGAGACCCTTGCCGCAGTACCAGATCGAATCGGTATAATCGATCGGGATCTTGATGGCATATATGAACTGATGGTCAAATTCATGCGTACAGATGTACTTGAAATGCTTGCAGGGGCACCTAGTTATGTTGACTTAACAATAACAGGTAATTTCCTAGATGGTACAACTTTCTTCGGAATGGATACTATTCACCTTGTTCGTTTCTGAATTATTGAGTGGATGCATGGCTCAGCCTTTTTTTGGAACTTGCATCCACTTCTTAATTAGTACTCTACATCCCAGATTTCATTCTCTTCTGCATAATCACGCGCTTGTTGTATAGTATCAAAACACTTCAACACATCATATGTAAAGTACTGCTGATCTTCTCTTTCCAGCTCAATGACTGGTCTGGGTTCCGAACTAGCTGTCTTATAGATTCGAATCAAGCAGAGCTTGTTCTGGATACCAGCATCCGCGCATTTCTTGCATCCCTTGGGGCCCTTGGCGCAGTGGACACCCTTGATGACCCTAATGATGTCTTCAAACTCTTCTGAATCACTGGTCATGCCAAAATTATCACAAATTGATATCTAATAATGTTCGTAGGATGTTTTGCATAACAAACTTCGTCATCTAACTCTTGCATCATTCAGATTGTTGAATTGCTTCTCTCAGAATTTCCACTACCTCTTCGTGTCCCTCTCTAATTGCGTATGTTAAAGCTGTCATTCCATCTTCACTTTCAGTCCCTTCAATCTGAATGAGTGGGTCTGCTCCTGCGCCTAGTAGCAATTTAACGATGTGAATATGCCCTTTCCCTGCTGCAAACATGAGTGCTGTTCCAGAAACACATGTTTTCGCATTGACATCTGCTCCTCTATCAAGAAGTAGTTTAACAATCTCAGAATGCCCCTCAAAACTCGCATGCATGATGGGAGTCCATTCTGCTGAATTCATGCTATTCACATTTGCATTTTTATCAAGCAGTGTAAGGACTATTGGGCTATGTCCTCTAAGCGCTGCCCAGTGGATCGGCATCATACCCCTGTCATCTACGACGTTCACATTTGCGCCTTTATGCAATGCTTGTTTCACACCCTCTAGATCCCCCATCTCTGATGCCTCAAGAAGCGTTGAGTCAGTTCTCTCTCCGTTGTCTACGCTTGGTTTTGCTTGTTTCACGCGAAAGTCGTCTAGCATCTGAACAATCTCGGGCTTGCCATAAACTGACATCGAAGCAACGTGAATTATATCATTTAGAACTCTCTCAGGTATGTTGCCTGCCTTTTCTAGAAGGTACTCTACCACATGCTCTTGACCATCACGTGCTGCGAGGTGAAGTGGTGTCATATCGGTCCCATTCGTTAGAAGTAAATCTGCGTCATTTTCAACAAGGAACTTTACAATGTCGAGGTACCCCTTACTAGCTGCAATATGCAACGCAGAGTCTTCAAAGAACTCACTCTGTACATGAATATCAGCTCCTGACTTAATAGCTTCTTTTACTCTTTCAATGTCTCCCGCATCAGCTGCAGCGAGTAGTTTTTCATTTTCAATGGTCATAGTTTCACCTTATAGAAGAATTCTCTTCATGAGCTAATTCGGTTCAAAAATACTACTCGTTTATAATACTGTAACGGTATGATGTTTCAATAGACTGTTGCAGAGCTTTGCCTAGCCCATGTGTATTAGCTCTTCATAAATTGATTAATGAGTATTCTCCTACCAATCGTAAGGATTGGCACCTCAGACCTGTGAGCTGGTTCGATTTCGTAATATCAAGCCAATAATGATCACAATTACCATTAGACTACCAGCTGAAATTCCAATTATTACGTAATTCCCAATGGACGGAAGTGAACCTTCTTCTATTGATATGACTACTAGATCTATAGCATAGTTACCTGATGTATCCCAGACAATTAAGGTGATCATATATTCACCAGGAGGTAATTCTTCTGGAAGACTATATGTCAAATTCTCTCCACTAATCCAACTGTCACTCGTAACTAGTGTGTCGTTCTGATACAGCAAATAAATGAATGGATACAGATCTGTTGGCTGCCAAATGATCTGAACATTTGGTGTCCCAAGTTGCACAATGATATCTATTGGATGATTCAGTACAGGCGAAGTCGTGTCAGTTACTGAGATAATGACATCATCTGACACAGCAATGTCATTTGCTCCATAGACAATGATTGTATAGTAATACATTCCTGGCGCTAGGTTATCAACATCAACCTGAATTATTGTACCTCCTGACCATGGGGAAGAGAGAATCAGATCTCCATCTCTATAGACCTCATATGAAGTAGGTGTGAATCCACTAATTGTCCACTCGACTAGATTTCCCAAGGTACCGGCTTCATATCCAAAATCATTGGCATCAGTAATGTGTGCTTGCGAAGGTGCGACAACTTCTCCATATTTGATGGATATCTCATCAATGAGTAATGGAATCAAGGGATCCGAGCCATATCGTGCACTAGCTATTGCGACATACCTGATTTCTCGATTAAAATCTGCTTCTACAAGCCCTGTTAATATTGCCTCCCCAATTCCATCAACATGCCCACTCAAACCTGATTCTGTTTTACTTACATTCATTGTACCGCTAAATGAGGTCCAAGTAACGGGGTAGCCAGACCCATACCCTGTACGAGAGCCGTTCAAGAACACATAGCTAATCCCATAAGCCCCCTGTCTGTAATCTGCCCACCCATCATGGAATGAAAAGAACAATACTGGATTCCTATCAGCATCTCCTAGCATTAAAACCTCATATCCAAGGTACGAACTAAGAGTGTTATCAGCATCGAAAATTGCGGAAAAGTCAATCAACTCGTTGAGTTTGAATGAACTTTGTAATTGATATTCAAAGACTGGACCATGCCAATCAGAGCTTGCAGGTATGTTTGTTACACTTAGACTTGACCCATCTGAGCTTAATGTTCCAGTTTGGATGCTCCAAGGCATCCAATTGATATTCCAGTCATCGTTGTAGACAAAACCGGTCGCATTAGAACAATCATGATACCAGCTCGACAATGAGGGTCCAAACCACTCCCCATGGGTAGGTTCATAGATGACCCATTTCCTGACATATGTGTCATCCCACCAGGTGATATATGCTGACTGCTGACCGAAACCAATCTGGAAGAGGTCTTCAGGTACACTTGCACCATTTGCAGCAATCAAACCGATCTCTCCCATGTAGTTCCCATTTTTCCACGCATGAATTGTATCAGTACTCATGGATAATCCTACATTAATCTCAAACCAAGTATCAGATGCTCCTGTATAGTTGTAAGGCCAATGAACATAATCAGCTCCTCCTTGGAAGTAGGAGAACTGGCTGTTATAACCCCTGCAGGCATAGACCCAAAACTGAGATTGTGATTTAACCAGTGGCATATGCCCTCCTCGCAATTGATTATCGTCTCTCACCCAACTATGTACCA
>JAEOUL010000116.1 GCA_016839345.1 Candidatus Thorarchaeota archaeon
CTCAGGTTAATTGCCTTTGTCTTTCGAATCGCCTTTAGGCAGGCTCTGAGATCCGTCGGAATAGAGAAGGAAACGATAGGACTCTTACGTTCTTTGTTGGGAACAGAAGATAAGAGCTCACTCCTACCGGGTACAGATTCAGTTTCTCTAGCTACAGTTCGTGGTCTTGCTTCGTCATCCTCTTTTTCTGCTTCTTTTCTATATTTTCCAAGTAGACTCATTTCATTGAACCTCCCTGAGTAAAGTTGCGTATGCTTCAGAAACAAGCTCAGCAATATCCTTAGTCACATCTGGATTTCCAGCATTCCTAAAATTCTCTGCCGCCACTTGTTGACATCCACGTGCTAACATTCGAATGTCTCGAGGGTTTCCTTTTGCTGCAGAATTAATCACTTCAATAGCACTTTCTGAAAATGGATATATACTGAAGTTCTCTGGATCAAAACTATCAATTTTGCCCTGAGCATAAGCAATTCGACGACCTATAAACTCCCTAGCCTTTGAGTCATTTAATGATGGAACATCAAGCGGTTCTGTACGATCCGCTATCTGCGGTAAGAATGAAAGCATCGCGTTCCAATATATCAATGTCCCCGACATCACTAGAGTAAAAATAGGCTCATCAAGAGCTCCCGAATATGCATCAATCATCTCTTCGGTAGGTAAATCTGCAAGGAATCTTAATTTATGAAAGGCCGCTTCTTGGTTATCTGCAACATCCTCAATGAATAATGCAGTACGACTTTTCTCTTCTAGATATCTCCGAAGACTTTCCTTCGCAACTGCATCAATGATCTGACTAGACTCCCACGACCTCCTGTACTTTATCCTTAGAGAATCAGCTATAGCTGAAGCCATTTGCTTCTCATAAAGACCCGTCATTCCCACGTAACCCGTGACGAATTTGTTGCCCTTACGATCCGCCAGAGTAGGAAGGTCTCGTAATGCTAAAAGCATTAGTGTACTCTTCCCGGACCCTACTGGACCTCGAATAAAGACATGCCGTTCATTTGTGATAATTAGGTCGACTATGGAGTCAAGAAAATCACTATCCTCAATGTACAGACGACTATCGGGCATTTTGAAACCCCGAAAAGGTGAGAATCTAGCACCAATCTTTTCTTCCCACGCTCGAAGAACTTCTTTGCGTGTGTTGAAGTGCCGAATCAGTGCACTCTCATGAATCGCAATCGTCATGTTGTGGACCTCCGGAGTTTGGTATCACAAGTACTGCTTGTAATACAATTTTTGGTATTTAATTCTTGATATAAAATGTGTGGTAAAAATGTATTCAAGACACAACCTTTTTGAAGATAATAGGCTGGCTGGAAGCTCAACCTAGCTCAAAGGAGACACATGAAATGGATGTAGAACGAATAAAACACATCATGAATTCACTAATGATTCTCTCTCTCCTGATTTTTGGTGGTCTCATAGGAATCATCATGATAACTGATGTTCGGTTGTCCAAAACAACTGTGTCACTTCCATTTGCATTTCTATTCATATTCCTAGCTACCTTCATAACAACAGGTCAAATCAACGATAAACCAAAACTTACAGCAAAATATCTCCGAGACTGGCTGATTATCTGCACAATTGTAATCATCATCAGTGCATTAGCCTTCACGATTTACTGATAAAAAACGTAAGAGTTTAGAACAGCTATGGCACAAAATTGTCCTGCTCTACCGAAGTGATGACCATGAGTAAAATCCTGCCCGGTACAAAGACAACTCGCATGGAACTCCTTGCTTTGAAAAATCGAATGCGGTTAGCTGAGCGAGGACACGATCTACTTCGGGAAAAACGTGACTCTCTTATAATGGAATTCTTTAATGCTATAGCTGAGATTAAAGAAGCTCGAGAAAAAGTCGACTCCGCATTAACAGAGGCTTTCTCAGCACTCACCCAAGCTAAGATGGTTATGGGTCCAGCAAGGGTTGTAGAATTTGCATACGCCAGTAAGTTTGAGGCGAATCTAAGTATATCCACAAGATCAATGATGGGTGTTAGGGTTCCAGTCCTCTCAGTTGAGCAAAAATCTCCAGAACTTCCATACTCCCTAGCAGACTCAAGCGCGAAGTTTGATGTCATGGGTGAGAAATTCAAGGAAGCCTTGAACGCAATAGTACGCCTTGCTGAGATTGAATCAACAGTAAAACGTTTAGCTTTAGAAATTGAACGAACCAAAAGGCGAGTTTCTGCCCTTGAAACAGTTGTCATTCCTCGTCTGGATGCAACTGCACGTTTTGTTAAGCTTGCTCTTGAAGAACGTGAACGAGAAGATTTCGTCAGACTAAAAATGGTCCGAGACTGGATTACTCAAGAAGAGCAGTAATACCTTGTATTATTTGTAATACAACTACTCAATGTCTTAGTTTGAGGATAGCTGCAGCCAAGTCGCCTCCAGTTTCTTCTAGCGCCTGCTTAGCCACCTCAATATCAACACCTGCCTGACTAGCAACCAAGGCCGCATCTTCCATTGGAATCTCAATCTTCTCCTCAACTTCAACCTCTGGGACGTCTGATTCAGTCTTTGTAGGTGTACTCGCAACCAATCCCCGTTCGGTTTTGTTTCCAGATACCTGAAACGATTCACTGCCTGCTTGCTTGATCATTGTGACCTGAGCATTAGAGATTACCCATTCCTTGTCCTCAAAGCGGAAAATCACTTCTCGCACGCCCTCAATCTCCTTTTGCTCTATACCCATCTTCTTCATCATTCGTGCCATTTGCTTCGGTGACATTCCTCTGAAACCCATAAGAAACACATCTCTAACTAATCATATGTAATTATACTCCAAGACCTCTTTACAATGGATAAAACGATTACGCTTTGTTTCATTTTACATGAATATCAAAGACGAAGTGCTCAATACCTGGTGAGTAGTTTTTAACATGAAACACTTCGATTGCAGATTGAAATCCATAATTTTCACTTATTTCTTCTATTTTTTCAATAACTCGTTTCTTCTCAGACTTGGGAATGGACATATGCATATGCACAACTCCTCCATCTGTCACTAGAGTTTCAAAAGCTGCAGGTAGATACTCTATTGTATTATGCAAGTATCCCATAATGATACGATTAGCTACATTTTCAGGATGTACATCTCTACAATCCCCCAAAACAGCAGTTACTCTTTTACCAAAATCGTTTAGTCTGATATTCTCAGAAAGAAATTCGAACGCCTCAGGATTGATTTCAATTGCAGTAATCTCAACATCACCCACTCTTGCAATGTTAAGAGCAAATTGTCCAACACATGAGAACATATCAACAATATTTTCCCCCGAACTCACAAGCTTAGGAATACGAGCACGTTCTTTCCTGTTACCTCCCGAAAATGTCAACCTAAGAGGATCAAGCCTGAACTTCACTCCATTTTCAATATGTGTAGTAACTGTTTCTTTTCTTCCAGCTATCAAAGAATATGATGGCTGTCTAACAACCCCTTTTGTTGGACCTTCTTTTACAGCCACAGACTCTATTCGCTTATCAAATTCTAGAGTCGCAACTCCAATCTCGGTTGCATAGCTCATAAGTCTTGAATCTAGGTGTAGTAGGGCAACATGTCCTACGACATGAATTTTTCGTGGCATTGGTATATCATGAGGGATATCATCACCAAGTCTATCTCTAAGATACTCTCTATACCTCATTTCAACACAACAGAAGTATTTCTTGTACTACAATCAGCTAAACATCTTCTCGTGATGTTTGTCACCTTGGCGTTCTTGAACCTTGCTTTTTGCCTCACGTAAATGATTCTGTCTAACACAGGTATCCCGATCTCTAAGAACTTCTGCCAAGTCTCTTCCATCTTCCGATGCTTTTTCAATTGCTTCTCGAATCGCAAACATACCTGCTTCTGTGCATATTGCTTTGATGTCTGCACCTGTCAGTTTCTTGTTTTCAACTAAATACTCAAATTTTACATCATCATGAAGTTTCATAGATCGAGTATGAATCTTGAAAATCTCTATCTGACTTTCAGACTCTGGTATCTTGAATTCAATAATTCTGTCAAAACGGCCTGGTCTAAGAAGGGCTGGATCTAGAATATCGGGTCTGTTTGTTGCACCAATAATCGCTACTTGTCCTCTCGTCGAGAAACCATCTAATTCACTCAATAGCTGCATAAGTGTACGTTGTACTTCTCTATCTCCCGAAGTTGCAATATCGAGCCTATGTGAACCAACAGCATCAAGCTCATCAATGAAAATTATTGCAGGCGCTTTCTCTTTAGCAAGCATAAATATCTCGCGAACCAATCTGGCACCTTCACCTATGAATTTCTGGACTAGCTCTGATCCAATTACTCGAATAAATGTAGCATTTGTTTGATGTGCCACTGCTCTAGCGACAAGTGTTTTACCTGTCCCTGGGGGTCCCGTTAAGAGAACTCCATTAGGTGGTTCAATACCAATGACATCAAAGAGTTTTGGATTCGATAGCGGTATTTCAACAGTTTCTCTTACTTCCCTAAGTTGGTCCTGCAAACCGCCAATATCTACATAAGATACATCGGGTTTCTCTTCAATCTCCATGGCACGAATTATTGGGTCTCTTGAGGGAGGAAGCTCTTGGGTTATAGCAAAAGATCGCTGATTCAAAGCCACAACAGCTCCTGGTTCTAGCTTCTCCTTTGAGATAGATGATGCGATATGAACAACAAAATTGGGTCCGGTTGAACTTTTCACTATGGCACGACCATCTTCAAGTATGTCAACCACTGTAGCTGTAATTAATGGAGACTGCCGCAATTTTTCCAATTCAGTTCTCAGAGTCTGAGTTTCTTTCTCAAGACGACTACGTTCGGCTTGGAGAATTTGTTTCTCAGTTTCGAGGGCACGTAGTCGGCGCTCGAGATGCCTAGTATAACTTTGAGAGTATGATGAGTCATCAACACTACCATCGTTTTTGGCATCTGTAGTCCCGGGCACTAGATAGCACCTCATGACTCCATCCACTGCAGATGTTTTAAGGATTGCTTTGTCGGAGCAGACACAACTAGATAAAACCAGGATATTACCGTCATATTTCCACCTACTATCAATATGTTTAGTCGGTAATCTTTATCAACATACCAAGAATCACTAACAAAAAGAAGGAATCTACAATGCCTAGTTGTGAGCTATGCGGTAGAAGCATGAAAGGTCGAGGTCGAAATGTGGTAATTGAGGGTGCATCAATGCTCGTTTGTCCTCAATGTGCCACAAGATTTGGAGGCCAATCAGCACCCTCTGAACCACGTTCATCTTCAACCCCCAGAACTCATCCATCTTGGATTGATGGTCCCGACAAACCAACACCCCATCGACCGAGAAAAGCATCTGTGCAAAAACCTAGACCAACGCCAAGATCTAGTGGCGTTCTCCTTGACGATATGGAATTGATAGAGAACTATGATAAAGCCATTCGGACTGCAAGACAGAAAAAGAACCTGTCACAAGAAGAGCTTGCTCAGAAAATTGGAGAACGAATCTCAACATTACAGTCTATTGAATCAGGTCGATTAAAACCAACAGGCAAGACAATCAGAGGTCTAGAAAGAGAGCTAGAGATATCTCTCTTAGAGGCCGTCGGAACTGTTCCAATTAAGGTCAGTAAAGGTAAAGCTGGAACTGGTCCTACTCTTGGTGACAGAGTAATTGTGAAGAAAAAGATGTCCCAAAAAGCGCGTCAAGAAGACCCCAAGGGAAATTAGTAGACCATTTTATTGATTGAATTCATTTAGCCTAAGAACAGCTCTTATATACTATTTAGCCGTATAATACTACAGGTGTAAATTTCCACTGCGGAAGTTTTCGCTATTATGAAATTCAGTCAATTAGCCAACTAGCCATCTATTACATGCCTAGGTGATTACGTCAATGGTGCATACTAACTTCAATCATGACCTCTTCCGACTTGTTGTAGAAGAAATTGCAGGGAAAGAAGGGGTTGATGTATCGACCGTTTTAGTTAATGCAGAAGAAACCACTGACGAAGAAATAGCTACAAAGACAGATCTCAAACTGAACATTGTTAGAAGAATTCTATACAAACTCCATGACAATCATCTCGCATCGTATAGAAGAATCCGTGATACAAACACGGGGTGGTTCCTTTATTACTGGCGAATTGATCCGAAGAAAGCGCAAGCATTGGTCAATAGAAAGAAACGGATGGTCCTCAATCTACTTGAACAGAGATTAGAGCATGAAAGTAACAATGATCTCTACGCCTGTGTAAACCGAGATTCCTCACCTGTACCCTTTGAAGAAGCAATGAATCTCTCCTTCCGCTGTCCAACTTGCAATGGCCAACTCGAATTTGTAGATAACGAGCGGGCAATCTCATTCCTAAGAAAGCGTGTAGAAGAGCTAAAAGCTGATTTAGAGGCTTCATCTTAATTCTCCTTTTCCTACTACAAAAGGTACTTAGCAAACATAAAGCGAAACCACGACTGAGGTTCGTAGTTGAAGATTGTTTTACTATCAAAAGCATATGGAGCATATCGAGGAAGACTACTAGAAACCATCAGGTCAGAAATCTCCTCAATGATTACAGAACTCGATGCAAGTTTGATTAATATTGGCACCGACAAGAAAAACCGAATCGTAGTGAATATTGAGGGGGAGGATGAGGAATTTATTGCCAATGCTCTTGCCAAAAAATATGGAAAATCACTATCGTCTGACTCTCTAAGTATTAATACAACATATCTTGGTTATCTTCTGGATGTTGGAAAAGTCGGATATGGATTGTATGTCGATATTGGAGTTACTGATTCTGAACGAATGGATGCACTAGTTCCACTTTATAGGATACGTGAACAGCTTAATCTCTTTGGTCCATTGAGGACAATCATCGACGCATTTGTTCTCGTAGATCATCTCCCTGTTGAAGTCAAATTGACGAGTATTGACTTGTTCAACAATCGAGTTGAAGCCGAATTTGATCAGAAACTGGTGTTGCGTTTGAAAAATTGGTTACAAGACGATCATGAACGACTTTTGGTATTTGGCGCCAATCAAAGACAAATTGAAAGCTCGTTGAAGAAGTCTGGTCATAGAGAAGACATCTATGAAATTGAGCAACTGGGAAAGTTCGAATTTTCCTTGAGATGTAAAAGAAGTACACGTGCATCTGGGATACTCGCTGCAATAGGTCCTCGACTGAGGGGAGTTCCAATGCATTTGTTCATACCAAAGGAGCTCGAGGCGATGAAAAATGCCAAGGCTTGACGTCTGGCTTGTAGAAACAGGACAGTTCTCTTCCCGACAAGCTGCAAAACGAGCTATCAAAGATGGTCTAGTCATTGTAAATGGGGAAGAATGTAAACCATCAAAGCAAGTTTCTGAGAAAGATAGAATCGAAGTCTTAAGTGGTGATGCTGATTTTCCTCTTGGTTTCAGGAAACTGAATGAAATTGATGAAAAACTCGATGGAATTCTTGCTAATCCCCCATGTTTAGCCCTCGATATTGGTAGTTCAGCTGGAGGTTTTCTGATTTATCTAGCAAAAAAGGGAGTAACTGCTGTAGGAATAGAAGTTTCAAAGAGATTTGCTGATGACTTACATGCATTAGTAGAAAAACACCCTCAGATTTCAGTGATTTTTACTGATGCTTTTGAGATGGACCCTACTATCATAACTAGTCCAAGAAATCTTGATCTTTTACTTGTGGATGTCACTACAGAACCTGAGGGTACATTGAAACTCATTGAGAGATTCACTATCTTACTCAAGAAAGAAGGAAGACTACTTGCAGCCTTCAAGTCAAATCATGATGATGTAGAAACAATCGAATCACTCAAGAAAGCAATCTCCCAAATGGGTTACGAAAAAATCCAAGAGATATGTCTCGATAAAGCACGCCAAGAAGTCCATATCTTTGCACTTCACATGTAAGCAACTTTTTATTTGAATAGCCAAAGCCTCTAGTTCAGGGCCGCTAGTCTAGCCCGGCTATGATGTCTCGTTTACACCGAGAATCCAATCGAGCTCTGCGCTTGTTGGTATCGAAGGTCGCTGGTTCAAATCCGGCGCGGCCCACCACTTTTCCTCTTAATACCAAAGAGTTGAAGAGTCAGCACATTGGGAAGATAAAATGCGGTGAGTTCCTACAAGAAGAGTGGAATGACTACAGCCTAACTGGTCAAGCGGGAGTAGCCAAGCCAGGTCAAAGGCGGTGGACTTAAGATCGCACAAAGACATGGGGTCAAGTGGATAAGATATCCACTCTCGTAGGAGTTCGTGGGTTCGAACCCCACCTCCCGCACCAATTCTTCTTTGGCATATATACAAACTTCTAAAACAGAATCAAAAGGAACCCCACGACATGCCTATCCAAACCCTAGTTTCATCCGCAGGTCTAGTCCTACTGATGGAGCTTGGTGATAAAACAATGTTAACAACAATGTGTCTTAGTGCACAATATAGACGTCCTTGGCTGGTTCTTCTTGCCACAATAGCTGCCCTTGGGACTTCCTCAGTCATTGCAGTTATTGTCGGGTTTATTCTTTCAACTACTCTTCCCATCGAAATCATAACTTATGTTTCAGGCATTCTCTTCATTGCTCTAGGGTTGTATACGCTCGTAAATTCAAACTCAGATGTTCCAGACTCGTGTGATAATCCTGGGACTGTTTTTGGAATGTTCTCACTTGTACTGATGTCTGAGTTGGGTGACAAAAGCCAGATTACGATTCTTGCACTAGCTGCACAAACTCCCTTTGCACTCATGGTCTTTATCGGATCTATAATTGGTTTTCTCATTGTTAATGCTCTGGGTGCATGGGCTGGAGATCGTGTGGCAGCACGTATTCCTCTTGGCATTGTCAAAAAAGTTGTAGGAATCATCTTCATCTTGTTTGGTTTACTCATTGTTGTAGGAATTCTCTAATTACAACATTCTATATGACGAAGCCTTTATGTCCCACATAGCATCGTTGAGTTCGAACTGAAGGTGAGGATATAATTGAGTCTTGATGGTTCGGGTTATAGTGGTCTGGCTCTAGAAAAGCTCTCTAGCTCCAATTTGAAAGTTGGAGATACAATTAGTATTACACAGAATGGCGAGGAGCAAGTGGGAGTGCTTATGCCCCGAAGTCAAGTTGGAAGTGATACATATCATGTTATCATAAAGCTTGACAGCGGGTATAACATCGGAATTCGTCTAAACCAGGAAACCACTATCCGAAAAATCAAAGCAGGAAAAAGAAAACAACCGGGTCAAACAGAACCTGATACGGTGAGAAAGAATCTGCCAACCGTATCAATTCTGAGCACAGGAGGCACAATTGCTAGCAAAGTCGACTATCGTACAGGTGCTGTCAATCCAGCTTTGACAGCTCAAGATCTCTATGATACTGTTCCTGAACTCAAGAATTATGCTAATATTCAAGCAAAGGTCATCATGAGTGTACTTTCAGAGAATATTCAACCCAAGGACTGGACGAAAATTGCTAGAAGTGTAGCTTCAGAGATTAAGACAGGCACAGATGGAGTAGTCATTGCACATGGCACAGATACACTAGGATTCACATCTGCAGCGCTATCCTTTGCTCTTCAAAATCTTCCAGTTCCTGTGGTTCTTGTGGGATCACAGAGATCCTCAGATAGACCATCCTCAGATGCTGCTATGAATCTCATAGGAGCTACAACATTAGCTGCAAAAGCTGATGCAGCTGAAGTGTTTGTTTCGATGCACGCAGGAATCAGTGATAATTATCTACATGCTCACCGCGGCACAAGAGTTCGTAAGTTCCATACTAGTCGACGTGATGCCTTTCAATCAGTAAATGACTACCCGATATTCAAAGTGGTGGGGACTGAAGTCAAAGAACTCCGTATTCCTCTACTACGAAGAAACAAAGACCGAAAACTTGTCTTGAAGCCAAAATTCGAAGAAAAGGTGGCTATTTTGAAAACCAGTCCTGGAGTGGAAGGAGCTCAAATAGATCACTTGATAGATACAGGATACCGAGGAATTGTCATTGAGGGTACAGGTCTTGGACACACTCCAGATCGACTACAACTATCAATTAAGAAGGCAATTGATGAAGAGATTGTTGTTGCAATGACTAGTCAGTGCATATTCGGGAGGATAGATATGAATGTCTATCGCTCTGGAGTGGAACTGCTTGATATTGGAGTTGTTTCATGTGAAGATATGCTACCTGAAACAAGCCTTGTCAAGCTCATGTGGGCACTAGGCAATAGCAAAACACCGGAGAGTGCTAGAGAACTACTATTGAAACCACTTGCTGGTGAGATCGACATGCGTAGCGAGGAGTCTGAGTATAGCTCAAACCTCGGAGGGAACTGAGCTGTCTGAGGATAGATATAGAAAACTTGGACTCATGGTTGGTCTCGAACTTCATCAACAATTAGATACACAAAGGAAATTATTCTGTCACTGTGCAACTGAAATACGAGATGATGAACCAGATGGAAATTTCATCAGAAGGTTGCGCCCGACACAAAGTGAAATGGGACAAATTGATCCCGCTGCTTTGTTTGAATTCCAAAGACAAAAACGGTTTTGTTATGAGTATTACAATGACACAACTTGTTTGGTAGAGGCTGATGAAGAACCTCCGCATGACCTATGCGAAGAAGCTATCGATACCTGCTTAACAATGGCTATATTTCTCAAATCAAAACCAGTTGATGAAATCCACCCAATGCGAAAAATCGTGATTGATGGTTCCAATACTACTGGTTTTCAGCGTACTACAGTTATTGCAAGTGGTGGAGAAGTGATTGTAGGTGACAAGACAATTGGTATCCAGACTATCTGTCTTGAGGAAGATGCCGCTAGAAAAATAGCTGACGACGAAGAGAACAACATGCGGGTATACAGACTGGATCGTCTTGGAATCCCTCTGATTGAAGTGGCAACTGACCCGGACATCCGTACCCCTGATGAAGCACAAGAAGTGGCTCTTGCTCTTGGTCTACTTCTCAGATCTACAGGTGAGGTCAAACGAGGTCTGGGAACTATTCGCCAAGATGTCAATGTATCAATCAAAGATGGGGCGATTATAGAAATCAAAGGCTTCCAACAACTCGATATGTTGTCAGAACTTGTAGAATTTGAAGTACAGCGACAAGTAACTCTGCTGGAAATTCGAGATGAATTGAAAGTTCGTGGAATCAAACCTAAAGACATCAAGAAAGAGATTGTTGATGTCACTGATATTTTCAACAAGAGCGAATCAAAAGTGATTAAAAAAGCTCTAAAATCAGATGGTGTGGTTTATGCAGTCAAACTTCCTGGTTTTGCTGGTCTTATTGGTACTGAAATTCAACCCGAGCGTCGGCTTGGAACTGAATTCTCAGATTATGCAAAGTTCTGGGGGGATGTTGGAGGCATATTTCACACAGATGAACTGCCCAAATATGGAATAACTGAAACAGATGTTTCGGAGATACGTAAGGCAGTGAAGGCTGGAAAACAAGATGCAGCTGTACTGGTCGCAGCCTCAAAAGAAAGATGTACTGATGCTCTGATTGCAGTAGTTGATCGGGCTCAGGTAGCTGTGAAAGGAGTTCCTGTTGAAACCAGAACACCACTTCATAATGGTACATCGAAATACGCACGACCAAGACCGGGTTCAAAGCGTATGTATCCCGAAACTGACGTGAGACCAGTCCAAATCACAGAGTCACGTCTAAAGAAAATCAAGAAGAATATGCCAGAAACAATTGAGGACCGAGAGAAACGGTTCATCAAAGAATACGGTCTGAGCAGTGATCTCGCTTATCAAATCACACGATCTGTCAATCTCGATCTTTTCGAACAGATTATCAATGAAACCAGTGTTTCACCAACTCTTGTGGCTGCGACTCTGGAAAACACAGTGGTCAGTCTTCACAGAGATCAGATTCCCACTGAAAATCTTCAGGATAGCCATTTTCTTGGTTTGTTTCAGTCGATATCCCAAAACGAGATATCTTCTGAAGCCATACCTGATATTCTAACATATCTCGCCAACAATCCAAAATCAGACATCAAAATGGCAATAGAGGCCACAGGTCTGGGAATGGCTAGTATTACTGAAGTTGAGAAAATCATTAAGAAACTCATCAAAGAAAGAGAAGATCTCATTCGAAAACAGGGTGAGCGATCAATAGGGACACTCATGGGAGCAGTCATGAAAGAACTTCGTGGAAAAGCTGATGGCAAGACAGTCAATGAACTGCTCAGAAAAGAAATTCTGAAACTGCTCAATCCGTAAACCAAGGATAAGGTTAATTAGAAGAATCCTGCGTGCCTCCGTTGCCAGACTTCATTACGAGCATAACCCAAGCCGCAGTGGCCTAGCCTGGTTAGGGCGCGAGACTCATAATCTGGTTGGAGTCCCCAGCCAAAGTTACGGGGTCATATCTCGGCCCGACCTCAGATGAGGCATCTCGAAGTCGTGGGCTCGAAACTATGCCACATTTCGTGTCATAGACTGCTTCCCACCTGCGGCACTATATTTTCACGCACGCGTTCTCTTCTCTTTGGTTGATACTCTCATCCAGCTAGTGGATAGTTTGATATACCGTGAGAAAGGTATAGGGTGTGGATTCATAGAATTGAATAGTTCTGATGTGCTGAAAGAGAAGCATAAGTATCATGAAACGTTAATGTGAGGAAATGTCATGAAAGTTAAGGACCTTCGACGTTATATCAAAACTACTGAGAAGATGGTCGTGCCTGCCAAGGTTGCGTCCACGACCCAGGGTAGTGGGTTTCTCCGCAAGCTGCCGCTCAGACTCCAGCATTACATCGTCAAAAGAGGAGCGCGCTCCAACCCGTACATGAGCTTCGTAGTTGAGCCGTACAGTGTGTTTCTTGCCTTTGAGGTCACCGATACTGAAACGGTCGAGCGGTTGTTGCCGCCGAACTACAGCTTGGTCCCTTCGGCGATGTTCAGCAATACTCCCAAGCGACTGTGCGCGATCGTTAGCGCCTTCAATGTTCACACGAGCGTGTTTTGGGGGAGCCGCGTAGAGTTCTATCTGATTGCTGAGAACTGCGAAACCGGGCTTCTCTCTTGGGTCATCATTGAGTATGAAAGCAACACGCACAGCTACGACCCGAGCAAGGGGTTCATCGCCCCAAGCACTTCGCGTTCTGTAGTCACGACGTCTTACCTGGGAGAGATTATCGTTGATGTCGCGAGCGCAAAGTCCGATAACAGCCTCACCCTCGTCGCCGATTTAAAGAATAGCGTGCTTCAGGAACTCGATATGCGCCTGTGGATAGAGGGCAACCTTTCGGTAGACTACGGTGGC
>JAEOUL010000283.1 GCA_016839345.1 Candidatus Thorarchaeota archaeon
GAAATCTTTCCACGAACGAATCATGTTTTTCTGGTCAGTCTTTCCATCAACGATAATCATTGGTGGACGTTCATTAACATCAGGAAAAGCATCAAAGATCGAGCTTTGATGATGGACACTGCAAATACACAAACCGGGTTTGCATGTGTCAAAAACATGACGGATTTCTCTTCCTACAAATCTTGTGCTGATCGGAGCAGGAACCATCCCTGCTCGTTGAACGCCATATAACGAAGCAAGATACTCTGGTCTATTCTCCATGACAATTGCTACTCTCATCCCTGGTGATTCGGGATAGGACTTCAAGAGTGCATTAGCTACGACCGAGATTGCATCGTTTAAATCAGACCATGTCAGATGACTATCGCCATATACAACTGCAAGCATATCACCATAGTCCAATGCATTCTTCCAAAGGAGATCACAGAATGCCCTTAGTGGGACATCCTCACCAATATTTTGGGGATTCATTTCATCAATGCCTGGAGTTTTATCAAATCATTCATAGGACCCTTCGCTTTAACCCTCCCACCCATAAATGCACGGGTTGGACTTAGAGAACCATCTATGATTTCCATTATTGCATCAGTGGTTGTTGTAATCACCAGTTCTGCAGTATCGTCAATTCCATCCACAATTGTAGCGGATCCTTCCTTGAAAATGATATGACATACTGCTTCATCATTGTCAGTGAATTCAAATTGGAGAGTTTTGTTAAAATCCGCATAACGAGACTTGTACTTGGGGTCATCCATCTTCCCAATCATTTTCTCCAAAGATGTTCTCACTTCATCTTTCGTCGGCATATTGTTCACATCCTTGTTTCCTTCTGTCTAGGTTTTTGTGCGTTATTTCCCTTTCCATTCAGCAGGTCTTTTCTCTAACCAAGCTTCAAAGCCCTCAATTACATCTTCCGAACGGAACAGTTCATTAAATGGCTCCCACAAAGCGCCAATCTCCTTGATACCTCTCCTGAGGAATTCCTTGGTGAGCTTTTGTGACAGGGGAGCGACCAATTTAATATCCTCACAAAGAGCTGTTACTTCTTTCTCAAGATCTTCGTGTGGAACAACCTTATTCGCAAAACCCATGCGATATGCTTCATGGGCATCAATAGCTCTTCCAGTGAATGTTAGCTCTTTGATATGTCGCATATTATATTCATGAGCCCTAATTATCAGCAGACCAGACATCAAACCGCGTCTGTTTTCACGGAATGCGAATACAGCTTTGTCAGAAGCGATTACAATGTCACAGAAGAGGGTCAGTTCAAAACCACCTGCATATGCATGACCATTTACTGCTGCGATAACTGGTTTGGGATATCGTTGCAATAGTTCGATAGGGTCTAATATTACACTCAAGAATTCTCCAAGACCCTTGAAGCCAATAGTACTCATCTCCTTGATATCTAAACCAGCGCTGAAGGCTGATCCTTCTCCTGTGATCACTAGTGCTCTTACTGTGTAATCATCATAGGTGTCAGTCAATACTTGCATGAGTTCCGCCCATGTCTGTCGAGACAGAGCGTTTCTCACCTCAGGTCGATTGAATGTTATCCACCCGATTCCATCTTTAACCTCGTATTTTATGCATTCAAAGCTCATCTATTGTTCCTCCTATAATTCATCCGGACTAGCTCCTCGAAGTACTCGAGGTAGAATCATTGGGTCTGGAGTCTGTTTAAACTCCTGTCTTCCAATGAACAGCTTGAGAACGTCATTTCCTCCTCCTGTGACTTTTGTGAGGAGAGCGTTTTTCAGAATCGAGGCTGCAAGAAACTCCTCAGTATAACCGTCACCAGATAATATTACAAGTGCGTCTTCAGCGATTTCAATGAGAGCATCTGTCGAGAAGATCTTGCATATTGCTGCATCAACACCAAATTGAAACATATCAGCAGCGCCACTGTCAAGCTGAGCAGCAAGTCCGTACAAGTAAGTCCGGGCTAGTTTCAATCGGATTGCCATGTCTGCCATTCTCATCTGGATTGTTTGATATCGTGAGATTGGTGCTCCAAACTGCACTCTCCTTCTTCCATACGATCTTGCGGTTTCGACTAACATTCGAGCCTGACCAACTGTAGCTGCAATTCCAAGACGTTCAATATTGAGGCCAGACGTCATCACAGTCCACCCATCACCTTCAAACAAAATCATATTGTCTTCAGGAACTCTAACATCTCTAAATCGAATCACACTGTTGAACATCTCAACATTGCCAGTGAGCTCATTCAATTTCTCAATAGTGATTCCATGAGTTTCACGGGGCACAAGAAATGCAGTCAGGTGAGAGTGAGTAGCTTGTGCCTCCGGTGAGGGATCAGTTAAGGTATATGTCATCAAATAGTCCGCTGTTGAACCAAGAGTGATGAATCGTTTCCAACCATTTAGGACATACTCATCACCATCTTTCTCAGCATACAACTGAACATTAGAAGCGTCGTTACCAACGTCTGGCTCCGTAACGCAGATAGCTGTCCACTTCTCACCCTTTAACATTGGAGTCAAGAATTTCTCTTTCTGTTCTGGAGAACCAAAGAGATGAATTGGACCTCCACCAAAAACTGTTGTCAGTAACGGATTGATATTAAGGTAGCATCTTCCAAACTCCTCATTCAGAATAGTATATCCAGTATAACCCTCTCCGCGTCCACCGTGTTCTTCCTCGACTAGCATTGCTAATGGATGGAATCCTTTGTCTACCACAAACTTGCTGATATCCCATTGAACCTCCATTGCCTGATTGTGATCCATTTTGTCTGCTAACGGACGTAATTCTGAGTTGACGAATTCTTCAACTTCAATTGCAAACTTCTTATTCCTCTCAGTCCACCATGGTAGAACATCCAATTCATTTCACCCCCATGCCATAGCGAAGATTTACTTCACCAATTTCATTAATTCCACGCCAAGTTATTTTAGCAAGTTTGATCTTTCCTCGTGGATCTATCCACAGATTGACCAGTCCCTTCTCTTCTAGCTCTTGGAGTGCCATATCAAATGATGTGATATCTTCTTCTCCTAGCTTTCTCATCATATCTTCCTTCTCAGAATGAAGAGCCTGAGAGTATTCATACTCGCGAGCTAGTAGAATAAGAATTCGACTTATCAAGTCCTCTGACATTCTTCAATGCCTCAAATCTGTGAACCTATTGGGCGATTTAAATAATCTGTTGAAAATCTCCAGTGTGTACGCTATCTTCATATCTTTGAACTGAGTAGTATCTATCCCTCAGATATATGGATGTCTTCTGAATATGGACCCCATTGACCAGAAAATCATGGACTATCTTGCTATTAATTGTAGAATTAGTCTTCAGGAACTCTCAAAGAAGACAGGGGTACCAGCATATGAAGTGAAGAAGCGGATTGATATACTACAGAGTTCTGGAATAATAGATAGCTTCACAACTTTACTCAGTCCTCTGTTAACTAATGAGGACTTAGTGATTGCGATACTTGATTTTGATATTGTACCAAAGGAGAAAGACATCACCAAGGTTCTTGCTGGTAATTCATCAGTCTGGAAAGTCTATAGAGCATTTGAGGACAAGTACGTTGTATTCAGTTTCTATTTTGATCAAGATGAGCTCTCTAAACTAGCATTGATGTTGAGGCAACTACCAGGGATTGGTTATGTTGAGATATACTCACGATTTGCTCGACACTGGGGAGGGAAGATAGAATTAACTCCTCTACTAAAACAGATTTTAAGATGCCTTGTTAAAGATGCAAGAATGAGTGTTTCGGACATCGCAAAGATAACTAGTCTTGACACGAACACCATAATTAATTCAATAAATCAAATGAGCGAAAGTGAATCAGTTCTCTTCACAATCAATACATCAGATTTCTTGATTGATTCAAAGATAGAGGTACTAGCCAAAATCCAATGGAATGTTGGGAAAACTAGTCAGGAACGTGTATCTGGATGGCTGCAAGATACCTTCACAAATAATTACCTTCGAGAATATGTATCCGTTGTAGAGCCCACGTTATTTTTCAATTTCACAGTCATCCATGTTCAAGAAGTAGAGTTGGTGAAGAAGAAAGCAATTCAGTCTGGACTCATTTCAAAAATCACACCACTGATTCTCTTTCCCGGAACAGTATTTGCTGATCCACGCGTTAGGAAACTTGATGAGATATTGACTGAAACAGGTTTTAGTTAGACGAGATGGTGAAGTGACGGGGAGTAATCCATCACTTCAGGTGTGCTACAAAAACGCATTTCATCCAGTTCTATGGAGAATTTGGATCTGGAGATTCTTGGACTTGTTATTATTTAATTCAAACAGTTACTGATTCAATACTGACATACCAAGTAGTAACTGGTTGATGAATGGTTTTTGAAACAGGAGAACCCCATCAATCCTGGCTCGAAGTTGCAACATGCTCTAATTCATCAAGAAGATCTTCAGCTAGTGAAGTGTCCTGCTGCTCTTTTTGACTCTTATCTTCTGTTGAATCGTCAATGTGTACAGCTTCACACTTTACAACTGGTTTTTCTAGGCTCAATGCGTAGCGGATTATAAAAACACCAACCAATGATATGACAGCGCAAATTAATAGGGTCGTAGGAAAACCAATGATTGGAATCAACCAACCTAGAATCGCAATCTGCGGTGTGGCGAGTATAAGGAGAATGGTGGGTTGAAGAGAATAGAGTGAGTTTCTATTACGATCAGGGATCGCATCTAGTAATTCTCGTTGTGTAAGGATGTCAGCGAATCCACCAAAGAACAATGTAACAGCGAAAGTAGCAAAGAGTAGAACGATTGGTGTGACATGCTCGACTGGCAACTCGATGATTACCAGAGATGTAAAAGGCAATAACACTGTGACCATGTTGGTTGCGTTCTCTACTGGTGGAAAGAAGAACATCATTGCTGAGAGAATGATATAGAAGACAAAACCGCATGCTTGTAATAGTCTGAAACGTGGTATCCATTTCTTAGGTTCGAACTTTTGACTCCAGACTCCTGAGCGTTCATTGGCTGCGACACCTGGAATGAATGCAATTGTTCTGAACGAAGCTACTGCTACATCTGTTATCAGGTAACTGAAGTAAAGAGGGAACAAAATCAGTTGCCCCCAAACGGAGATTGTACTGGCTGCTAACATTGAACCTATGACCAAGAATTTGACAAAAGGCGTGTTCCACAGATAACTGACGCCCTCCTTCAATAAGGTCATGTACTGACTCATTGAAGGTTTCTCTTCTCTCATAGCTTCGACTTCAGGGAAATCACGAATAAATCTCATAACCAACATTGCAAAGAAGATTGCTCCAACTGCTTCCAATTGAAACACAAAAGGTCTGTTGAAAGCTGTAGCAAGTATACTTCCAGGTATCAAGGCCGCAGTCGCTGCAATTTGTGATATCATTCCCATTCTACCCCAGAAGATACCATATTGCTTTCTTTCAGTATCATTAGGCATAGCCACACGATAGTTGTTGTCAAACCAGGCTCCCCACGCTCCACTAATTTGAGACTGAGCTATGCCTTGAATCATGAAGATTGCCACGAGATAGAGGAATGGAGTTGTTGAGGTTACAAAGGAAACCATGAAGAAGACGACACCATACAGAATATTTCCAATTGCTATCACATACCTTTGACCAATGGCATCACCAAGAGCACCGCTTGGATAGTCAAGTACTGTTTGAGTAATCATCTCAATTGATACTAGTATGCCTAGGAGACCAAGCCCTTCGATGAAGTCTCCACCACCCAATGCTTCCGCAATAAAGATTGTATAGAAAGTAGTGCTTAGGGTGAAAATGATGTTAGCGGTGGGGAGGAGTATCATCAGCACTCTCCCAAGATGAATCGCCTTTTCGTCGGCTTCGGTGAAGCCCATGAAGCTGGATGTCCTACTCATCGGTGTAAATTCCCTTCTTCTAACCTATAATAACCATCACAACTACGTAAGAAAGGAGTATATAATGGAAAGGCACGACAGAGGGTCACATAACGCGGTCACAACTTGTGTCTTTCTACTTAAGGGCGTTAAGTCAATCGAAGCATTTTACTGTTCTCAAAATATCATAGCAATTATGGGCGATACCTTTGGTAAAATAATGCGAGATGCAGTTGAAGGAAGAGACTCCAGTTACATCATTGAGAGAGATGATGGATTCATTCGGCATACATCAGGTGATCCCTATGTCAAAGCGTTTGAAGAGTGGAACGATTCAGAGAAGAAGGCTATGAAATACATCAAGGGTCCTGTCTTAGATGTCGGTTGTGGAGCGGGACGTGTCGGTGATTATGTGAAAAGTAAAGGTATAGAGTACTATGGTGTGGACCTATCACCCTTGGCTGTGGAGGTATGCCGCAAGCGGGGACATAAGAATGTCCATGTGATGTCTGCTGACGATATCCAACTTGATCGTTCGGACTTTCGGACTGTCATACTCTTTGGAAACAACTTTGGTATCATGGGGTCACCCGAGGGTGTAGTAAGGATGCTCAAGGGATTTCTTCAAATAACTACAGAAGATGCTGTAGTCCTAGGAGGTTCTCTAGACCCATTGATGACTGACAACAAGATGCACCTTGTGTATCATGCAAAGAATAGAGCCGAAGGGAATCCACCAGGACTCCTCAAACTGAGAAACAAGTACAAAGAAGAAATTGATGATTGGTGGTATCTACTTCTCTGTGGCAAGGAGATGATGTCAGAGCTGGCAGAGGAGTCTGGCTGGTATCTAGAGAAAACAATTGGTGGACCAACTCATCGAAGACCTCTTGAACAATACAATGTTGGTGTGTTGAAGAAGAGGAAGACATGAAAAGCTTTGAAAATTTTCAATGTTGAATGGGAACCAAAAAACAGAGTAAGGCGTATTACTCATCAGCAGTTGTGTATGAAAGAATTGTAAACATTTAAGCTCGCAACCAATGGACCAAGATAGAGGAATTCCAGTTGAGAAATCACGAATAGTGGCACCTACAGCTACACTTCACTATGATTGTTTATTAGAGATAGACCCTGTTGCCATTTCTGAATATGAGAGCTATTTTCTCTTCAAATTGAGGAACTTGCCATCTTTTATCTGCGCAAGGTACCTTCGCCCTTGCATCACCCACATTATTTGATGACCATCCTGAGCTAGTTTTGCCCATCTTGAACTTTTATGCGGATTCTGTTCGATGTAAGTATATCCATCCTTCTCTACCAGTCGCACCTTGCTTTTGGATGTCTGGGTAATAGGATAGACCTCTCCCTCAATCTCAACAGTATCTAGTCCGTCAAATATCGCGTCGAAGATTTTGTTTGCAACATCTTCTATTCTGTCAATTTCTTCCTTTTCCAACATACTTGTTCGGGTACACATGATCCCTTGATTTGTTGTAAAGATTTTTCCCTATAGTATGTGTATATCACCGAACTTGTTTATATGACACAGTGAGTTTAGGAACCACGGTGGAAACGAACGATGAAGATTAGTCCGGATATTACAAACAACAAACCACTCTATTATGGTGCACTTGTTCAGTTGATTTATGCCTCAATTGAGTTTGTTGATAGCTTTTGCATTCCTCTGATTGCACTTAATTTAATGCCGAATTGGTATCTCATTGTACCACTTACAAATCCAGAAATTGCTGCACTTCTTGAAAACGAGCCCTTTTGGTTCATTCCAA
>JAEOUL010000284.1 GCA_016839345.1 Candidatus Thorarchaeota archaeon
ATAATTCTGGAAGATGGCTTACTTTTCAGCTTCTCTTTCTCTTTCTTCTCGAGCCTCTCTCTCTAAATCTTCAAGAAGTTCATCTATTCGTTTTTCCTCAGAGGTTTCAACCTGACCCTCTTTTGGTCTTTTTCCCCCTTCAACCTCAAGGGGTGGAAGAACACCCTCTTTCTCAAGAAGAACCTCAGCTTCCATAGCTTCTAGCTGGCGATCAATTCTTTCCTCGCTCTCTACAGTCGAGTCAGCTCCTGAGAGATCTTCTGAAAGTAGTTCACCGGCAATGGAGATTGATTCAAATGATTCAGACAACTTGTCGAGCTGTGTTTGTATTTCTTCAGGTCTTAGCATTGAGCGAGCTTCTGTGAGTGCGTCGTTAGCAATTGTAAAGGCTCGTAGAACCTCTGCTTGAGTTTTTGCCTCCTCTAGATTAAGGAGTGCAGTTTCAAGGGTGAGGAACTGCTGTTGATATCGCGAACGTCGATTCTCAAGATCAACAACGATAGTGAGATGAGACCTCGCCAACGAACGATTGCCTTGAGACATTGCATCCTTTGCAGACTTTTGTTCCTCGCTCATCCTAGTTTCAAGTCTACGCATCCTCAAAGTCAGGGCATTCATTGTACCCTTCATCTCAAGGATTCCGCGTTCTGTATCTACTTTCTTTTTGCCACTCAGGAATCCCATTATTTACACCAATTTGGCTTTACAACTCTACTCCTAATTTGACGCATTTAAGGTATTGTACAACTACCGGACTAGTAATATAGAGTATCAAAACTCCTCGATGTCGTGTAATATCATGACTGCACTTAGGATAATCCAGAATGCTATATCTGCAGCCAAGAAGAGTATCTTAGAAAACCTCGATAATGCTTCAGAACTTACAGGCAATGTCAATCCATATGGTGACAAAACCTTGCTCTTAGACATTAATGCAGAAGATGAAATTATTTCAGTTCTTCAAAGCTCAGGAATTGAGTTTGCTATTCTCACAGAGGAAAAAGGATTTGTGAATAGTGTCAAGAAGCCTGAATATTTTGCACTTGTGGATCCAATTGATGGTTCAGCTAATCTTGAGAGAGGAATACCCCTAGTTAGTATCGGTATCACTATTGTACCTTTCAAAGAAGTGATGACTTCTGATGATGCAGAGATAAGTGTGATTGAATCAGTTTTCACAAATGAAACATACATAGCAATAACTGGGAAAGGGGTAACTAGAAATGGGAAGTCCGTCAGAACACGATCACCTGTTGATTTGGATAAAGCCATCATATCATTAGACATCAAAAGAACCTGGGATAATGAATTTGTTAAGCGCTCCCTAAATATAATTCGAGAAGTTCATGATACAAGGAGATCGGCAAGCAATCTACTAGATCTTTGTTGGACAGCAGCGGGTTTTCTAGATGGTATGGTCGATCTTAGGAATATGCTTCCTATCATTCACCTATGTGGGACTCACATGGTGTTGGAGGCAGGCGGATATGTACTTGATAAGAATGGAAATCGTTTCAATAGTCCTCTTAAAGCCGATATCATGATGAATTTCATCGCTGCATCGAATGAAATCATAGCGCGACAAATCTTAGCTTGTTTTCAAAGTTAGCTAACATTTCAGACATATGCGGCCTTTTATTAGAAGTCGTCCAGCGCCCAGCTCCGATTACCATGTCAAGACCTCCGGTATCTCCTGAAATCGAAAAGAACATGAAAGATGTGAAACACAAGATTGTTGTACTATCTGGAAAGGGCGGTGTTGGTAAAACAACTGTTGCTACTAACCTGACTGTTTCTTTTGCCAAAAGAGGAAAATCCGCAGGTATTGTGGATGTCGACATCTATGGGCCTAATGTTCCCAAACTGTTAGGATTAGAAGGTCAGCATCCGATGGTAGAAGGCGAGTTCATCGAACCCATTCGAGGACCTCTCAATGTGAAGGTAATGAGCATGGGATTCTTGTTGCGAAAGAACGATGATGCTATTGCTTGGCGTGGTCCACTGGTAGCTAAGGCAATCAGTCAGTTTCTTGCAAATGTCCGATGGGGAAATCTAGACGTTTTGGTAGTGGACCTTCCACCTGGAACTGGTGATGAGATACTCAGTATACTTCAACTGATTCCAAACATTGATGGTGTGGTCATTGTTTCTACTCCCCAAGAAGTGGCAGTACTTGACGCTAGGAGAGCCATCCAATTAGTGGAGAAAATGGGTATCCCAATATTAGGGATTGTTGAAAACATGTCAGAATTTGTCTGTCCGAAATGTGGCGAGTCCTACAAGCTATTCGGAGAGGGTGCTGCGAAGAAAGCATCAAAGGAATATGGTGTAGATCATCTAGGAAAATTACCACTTGATCCACGGGTAATCACACTGAGTGATGAAGGAACACCGTTTGTCATTCAAGACTCAGATTCAAAGGTAGCTGGAGCTTTCTCAGCAGTCGTAGACAAACTGGCTACTAAGATTAATGTGGAATAATAGATTGTTAGAGGCTGAGGAGGGCTGGTTTTATTCTTCTTCTACTTCCTCTTCAATCTCCTCTTCTACTTCCTCTTCAATCTCCTCTTCTACTTCCTCTTC
>JAEOUL010000285.1 GCA_016839345.1 Candidatus Thorarchaeota archaeon
ATACTATCAGTGAGTCTATTGAATACTTGGCTCAGCGAGCAAAAGAATCTCGTGAAGATAGGAGTGCGGAACCAATCACTGGATCAGAGCTTGTGCTAGCTTTCATTTTCTTCGGTCGAATCTGGGAGGATCAGCAAGAAGACACTGAATAGCTTTGGATTTATGAAGTTGCTTCAAGGATATTTCCTATCTCAGCATTCAGAAGTTTGTTGAATACAGAGTATAGTTTTTTGTAGACTTCTACATTTTCAGGAATTGGCTCCCGACGCTCTTCAATATGAAACATGTTTTCATAGGCTTCAGGATAACCACTGTATACACCTGTCCCCACGGCTCCAAGCATCGCTGCACCGATAACCGTAGAGTCTTTCACCTTTGGGAGCACGATAGTCTTGTTTGTACAGTCTGCTTGTATCTGACGCCAAAGAGGAGAGTTTGCTCCCCCTCCATCAATCCGCAGCTCTTTAAACTCGAAGTCTAGCATTCCCTCCATCATTTCAAGATACATGTTGATACCATACCCATTCGCCTCCATGATTGCTCTAGCAACATGCGCTTTGCTGTGTTGAAAACCAAGGTTATAGAAGATACCCAGGTTGTAGGCCATGAAAGGAAAAATAACCATACCATCACTTCCTGCAGGAACAGTTGCAGCTGAAGATTCGATGATCTGATACACATCCTTCTCGGTCTGTGCTGCTAAAGCCATTTCTGGTTCGCAATACTGATCTCGATACCACTTGTATGTGAGTCCAGTTCCTGGCACCACTCCTTCGAGAATCCACTTTCCCGGAATAGCTGATGGGTTACAGAACATTACAAATGGTTCTTCCATGAATTCCTCAAGATGTGTGATTACGAATGTTCCAGTACCTGTTGTTGCCTTGACACGACCAGTTTCAAATACACCCATACCTAAAGCAGAGCATTGTTGGTCACCACTACCCATGATTACAGGTGTTCCTTTTCGAAGACCAGTAGCCTTTGCAGCATTCCCACTGATATCCCCAATTGGTGTACCTGAATCTACTATATCTGTTAGTTTATCCATCGGAATCCCTGTAGATTGACAGAGCTCCTCAGACCATTGGAGAGTTTCGTGGTCGATAGGGCCAAATCTTGCATCAGCTGGAGAGCTGGCCAGAACATCGCATAGCTTGTTTCCAATAAATGCATCCAATAACACCCATTTGTATGCTTTTTTGAAGAGGTCAGGTTTGTTCTCAATGAACCACATCAGTTTGTTGACAGTTTTTCGAGGACCAATCTCTGAGGCCATTTCCTTGCTCTTGGCACTAGACCTATTGTCAACCCAGGTGACTGTAGGTGCCAGTGGTTTTCCAGATTCATCTATCGGAGTTATTGAATCCCGAGTTGTGGTAACTACAACTCCTACTATTGCTTCAGCACCATGTTTACTACCAGCAAGAGCACGCTGCATCGTATTGGCTGATGTGCGCCAGAATGTGTTAGCAAGCTCTTCATGAGTTTTGAGTTCAGCTGGTTTTGGAGGATATTCTTCATGCGCTTTGCTGATTTCTCGGCCTTCTTCATCTATAATGACGGATCGTGTTCCCGTAGTACCAATATCAAAGATTGCGAACAGACGGTCACTCATAGGAATCACCAACAGTCTGTTAATGTACAATGCGTCATATAGATTGTCCGACCATGAGAGTTATTTGTCATAGAAACGTCCGAATTGCGATGGTAGACTATCCCGCTCATATAGAGATTGAACCACATATTCATCTTGTTAGAGGAAAATATGAAGGCCGTTTCCCTGAAGCAAACACTTTGCTAATCGATGATGAGATACTCACTCTTGTAGACGCAGGTTCACATCCCGAGCAAGTCATATCGACTCTAAGAGATTTAGGTTATCAACCAGAAGATCTCGATCGTATCATATTAACACATTATCACGCTGATCACAAGGGTCACACTATGTATTTTCGACGTTTATCCGGTTGCGAAGTATTATGTCACCCATTGGCAAGAGAACCAGTCGAAAGTTTTGAAACTATGATGAAGACCATTGGGATTGTCAGTCCAGATACAAAAAAACAGTGGTTGAGATTACTAGAATCGAGACTACCACACGTGCAAGATGACTATATTGTGGATGACACATTTCGAGATGATAGACCAATAGATTGTGGTGAAGTTCAACTCATCCCTATCCATTCGCCAGGTCATACTCACGATCATACTTGTTTTGGTATCAATGGACTTGAGAAGATACTTCTTGTTGATATAGACCTCACAGATTTCGGACCATGGTATGGAAATATCGTGAGTGACCTAGAGGATTTCAAGCAGTCTATTGAAAGAATAATCGAATTGCAACCAAAAATGGGTATCAGCAGTCATCTTCTGGATCCAGTGACGGAGGAACTTGATGAGCAGCTAAGAAGCTACTTAGCGTTCTTCAACAAACGCAATCAACAAATTCTCCATCATGTTGCACAAGGAGTTGATACTGTTAAACAGCTTGCTCAAGTTCCAATAATCTATCCTCGAATTCCCTATTCAGTTTACCTTCTTTTCGAAGAAATCATGCTCGATAAGCACATTGAATATCTTTCCAAGAATGACCTTGTTCTTCTCGAGGATGGGCATATTCAGGTTCAAAGATAATAGTACAAATATTTCAATGTCAAATCTACTTGTGTTTGAATTCAGCCTTGCGCTTCTCAAGAAAAGCTGCTACACCTTCCTCCTTGTCCTCTGTATCAAAGGTTTGACAAAACGCATCAAGCTCGAAGGCCAGATGTTCATCGAGTGGTAGCTGCCAAGCATTCTGTATAGACTGTTTTGCTAGATTAAGGGCCATTCCTGGTCTTTGTACTAATTTCTTTGCAAGTTCTAAAACACCTGCTTTGAGTTCATCTACAGAGCTGAAGACTTTGCTCACAAGACCAATTCTCAATGCTTCCTGAGCAGTTATCAAATCACCAGTAAGAATGAGTTCTTTGGCAATGCCAAGGCCAACAAGCCTGGACATTCTAACAGTTCCACCATTGCCAGGAATAGTACCAAGATTGATTTCTGGAAGACCTAATTTTGCATTAATGGATGCATAGCGGATATCGCATGCAAGTGCGAGCTCACAGCCTCCACCAAGAGCATATCCATTTACAGCACAAATAATTGGCTTCTTCATGGATGTCATGTACTGAGCTATCTCTCTACTAGGGTCAACAACTTCCCGGATGGTCTTCGAGTTCCGACCAATAAAATCAGTTACATCTGCTCCAGAAATGAATGCTTTCTCTCCACTTCCAGTGAGAATTACTACTCTGATGGAGGGATCTTCGTTAGCTTGTTTCAACAGCTCTAGTAGTTTCTGCTTCACATCAATATTGAGTGCATTGTATCTATCCTGCCGATTAATTGTAATTGTGGCTATCGATTCTTTTGCATCGTATATCACCAGATCTTCTGACATGGTCTTCTCACGTCCACTTTTACTGAAGCATTTTAGGAAGGCTATAGCAATCTCCGAATTCTTGTTGGAGTTTCTTTAACTCCTCTCGAACAGTTCCAAAGCCTAGCCGTTCAATGGTCTCAAAGGGTCCTTCTTTGTAGTTCGATCCCAGCTTCATAGCCTTGTCTATATCTTCTTTTGATGCAATTCCATCTTCAAATTCAATCATCGCTTCTCTTAGATATGGCATGATTATCCTGTTGACTAACCAAGATGGATCTGCTCCTTTGGGCTCTTCGAGTGAAAGTTTCTGACCGTCTTCATAGACATAGAAGCCTTTTCCAGCCTTCCTTCCAATTCTACCTTCTTCAACGAACTTCTTGAGTGTATCAGGTACCTTGTAACATTCTCCCAGTTCCCTCTCCAATGTACTCATAGTACCTAATGATACGTCCAAACCTACAAAGTCGGACAGTTCCAAGGATCCCATAGGTGTGTTGAACTGCTCTTTCATAGCTGTATCAATCTCTTCAGCACTTGCCAAACCCTGTTCATAGATATACAATACTGCTCTCGAAATCTGCATTCGGAGTCTGTTGACTATGAACCCCGGGCTATCTATTGCCTTCACAGTAATTTTCCTCTGCTTCTCACCAACTTCTAAAGCAGTCAGAATGGTATCTTCGTCCGTTTCTTTTCCTTTGATGACCTCTAGGAGCTTCATTGCTGGAACTGGAGAGAAATAATGCATCCCAATGACCTTATTTGGTCGGTTCGTGACCTTGCCAAGCTCGGTTATACTGAGGGAAGAGGTGTTGGATGCTAGGATTGTGTGAGGTTTTGCGACATTGTCCATTTCCTTGAACAGTTTCTTCTTGACATCCATGTTTTCAAAGACAGCCTCTATGACCAAATCTACGTCACTGACTGCTTCGTCTAGATATGTAGTTGTAACTAGTTGACTAATTATCTTCTCACCAGCTTCTTGTGATAATTTACCTCGTTTTACACCGGAATCGACGTAGCTGTTGAGTTTCGAAAGACCTCGTTTTATTGCGGCATCGTCCAGATCCATCATTATAACATCATATCCAGATGCTCTTGATACATATGAGATTCCAGCTCCCATAAGACCAGCACCAATGACAGCTATCTTTCTGACCTTCATATCCTTCACTCCTTTTTCCTGAAAGCTATCCTTGTGTATGGTTTACCCCAACGTTCATCGTATAGTATTCCCTCAAGAGGTGGTCGACTAGGTCCGATATGTCTTGCAGAAACTGGGATACCAATACAAAAAGCTGTCAAAGGTGTCCAAATAGGTGGAATACCAATTCTCTCACGAATCATTTGAGTGTGCCGTGAGTCTGAACATACAAGAGCTTCATAGCCGCAACCATATCCCATTGCAGTTGCAACCATCCACATATTTTGGATAGCCATACCTGCAACAACAGAACCAAAGAGTTCATTGGGATACAGTTTTGTTGCATCGTGCCACGCATGGCTTGCACACACAATTATGACAGTGTCACTCTTTTCGGGATATCTGAATAGTTCCCCTTCTCGAAGTCGTGAGAAAACAGCCGCTCGAAACTCATCTGCGATGTACCAATTTCTACCACTTGTTAATTCAAAAGGAGAATTACCGAATACAGTTTGGGCATTTTCTTGTGCAATATCAGCAAGAAACTCTTTTGTCCCCTGATCATCTCGTATCACGATTAACCGGATCATTAGCATGTTCTCAGGGCTTGGGGCATGTCTGGCTGCTTCTAAAATCAACTCGATGTGCTCATCTGGGATTTTTCCGCCAGTGAACTCACGAATCGAACGGCGAGCCCAGACATGTTTTAGGACTTCTAGGCCTGATGCGACTTTGGTGTCTTCAGTCTTTTTACTACTAATATCAGGTTTTTCTTCTGCATTCGTTGTCATATCCTCACCTCAGGAGCTGACACGCATTCAATAAATCATACACAATCACTTGTGTTTGAATTCAGCCTTGCGCTTTTCAAGAAAAGCTGCTACACCTTCTTCCTTGTCCTCGGTATCGAATGTTTGACAAAACACGTCAAGCTCAAAGGCAAGATTATCACGGAGCGATTGTTGCCAAGAATTGTTCAGTGATTGCTTTGCTAATTTGATGGCCACCCCAGGTTTTTCAACTAGCTTTGCGGCAAGCTCTTTTACACCTTCATGGAGGGCTTCAATAGAATCAAACACTTTGTTTACTAGACCTATTCTTAACGCTTCGTCAGCTTTAATCTGATCTCCTGTGAATACAAGCTCTTTGGCATTCCCAAGACCTACAAGTCGCGGAAGTCTGACTGTTCCTCCATAACCTGGGATGATTCCGAGAAGAATCTCAGGTTGACCAAATCTAGCATTTGCTGATGCGTATCGGATATCACAAGCCATGGCGAGCTCACAACCCCCTCCTAGAGCAAAACCATTGACTGCTGCGATTACTGGTTTACCAATTGATTCAATATATACACTAAGATCTTGTCCTTGTATAACTGCAGGACGTACTTCTTTGGAGTCTATACCTGGAAATCCAGTGATATCAGCCCCTGCGGCAAACGCTTTTTCTCCAGCACCGGTCAAAACAATAACTCTCACTGAATCATCATCTTCAGCTTTCTTGAAGAAATCACTCAGAGCTGCTCTAACAGTTTGGTTCAGAGCATTGTACTTTGCAGGTCGATTAATTGTGATGGTAGCGACGCCATCAGCAACTTCATAGAGAACTTCCTCTTCAGACATAGCAGTTCCTCCTAGCTATTGGGAACTCTGTTTCATGGGTGAGTAATAAGCCTTCGCGCGTATGATTGCAGAAGCACTCAATCTTTAATTGCTTGTTTGTCATTATTAGAAACGTACCACTCGGAGTGTGGAGTGATGGTTAGCTCGGATAGGAGAGATTTATGGTGTCAGAGCCTCAGTGCGATGAAGGCATCTCTTATGAGCTCCTACGAATTCAAGACAGTCGTTCAGGAAGAAGCGCAGCTTATTAATGGACTCATCAATATCAAGAAGGATTACATTGTATTCTCTGGATACAGGCGGAATGCTGGCAGACGAAGATTAGATGATGTCAAGGGTGTGATTGACACAGCACTTGAGAAACTCGAATGTTGTAAATCGGATGAAGCTTCCCGTATCTATTTAGAAACATTGAAAGCGGTGACAATGCAGACCAACTGGGCTTCAATTTTGGAGAAACTATCCAAGTATGATCGTGTCTTGCATTGATACCAAATCTATGTCACAAAACTATCATCCATATGACTAAATTCTTTGTTAGTTCCAAATTCAACAGGTGATTAATTTACCAACAATACTTGACAGGAACTGCTGTAATGGATGTGGGGCTTGTGTTAAAACATGCAGATATGGCGTCTACGAGAAACTAGATGAAAAACCACAAGTGGCTCATGTCATGTATTGTAAGGAATGTGGGAACTGTATTGAAGAGTGCCCCAATGGGTGCATATCCTTCCGTAACAGAACGAAGAAAAGTTGAGTTGGGAATAAATGGAAAGGAGAGCCCGAAGGCTCTACCTATTACTATACTAGCCACTTGTAAGTAGCCATTTTGTCTTGTTTTTCAAAAGCAAGTTTGAGAGGCATTCCAACAGTTGGAGGTCCCATTGGATTTGTTATGTGGGCTGTTAACCGTAGACCAGATGGGAATTCTCCTATAGCAACAATATATGGCTGCTTCGATGATAGACTTGCTGGAGCAAAGTCCACAATGACATATGAGTAGAGCTTTGCTTCTCGTTCTGTAAATTCTGTAAGTTCACAGTCACTCATGTCTTTTTGACAGTGCTGTCTTGGAGGTAGATATTCAGCTCCACACTTAGTGCACTTGCTCTTCATGAGTTTCTGTTCATCAAGTGCTTCTAGAAACTTCTGGAAGAAAGGTGTAACAGCCTTGTCTGTGGAGTATCCAAGATAGATCTCTTTTTGTTCTGCCACTCTTTACCAACCCCTCTCAAAAATGAACACGTTGACGAACTGACCTGATTGTCCGACATTATGTGCTAGACCAAGCTTCACATCATCAATCTGCCTAGATGGATTTTCAGCTTCGCCTCTCATCTGCTTCAAGATCTCGTAGGTCATTGAAACTCCAGTCGCACCTAATGGATGTCCCTTGCTTTTGAGACCGCCATCACAGTTCACAGGAATCCTGCCATCATGATACATCTCTTTATTCTCGACCATCTCCGGACCTTTGCCAGGCTCGGCAAAACCTAGGTCTTCATATGCAATGAGTTCTGCAATGGTAAAGCAATCATGAACTTGAGCCATGTCGATGTCCTTAGGCTCAACTCCAGCCATCTTGTAAGCTGCTTTTCCTGCACGCTTTGCTCCTGGAATTGATGTTAAACTCGTACGGTCCTGAATCATCATCTCAGATGCACCGGCTCCGATACCCTTTATCCACATTGGTCGGTCTGTGAATTCATTCACAACGTCTTCAGCAGCTATAACGACAGCGGCAGCACCATCGGTAATGAGACTACAGTCATAGAGATTCAATGGTCTGCAAATTGGAACAGCATTGTTTGCTTCTTCGAAGGACACCTCTTTCGGGAGATGTGCCTTTGGATTCTGAGCACCATAATGATGAGATTTCACCGATATCTTTGCAAGGGTATCATGTTCCATTCCATATTCGCTCATATATCGAGAAGCCATCAAGGCATAAAATGCAGGGAAACTAATACCAAATGGATATTCCCAACGCATGTCTCCAGCCTGCGACATATACTCTGTTGCAGTGGCTGATGAAACACGATTCATCTGTTCAACACCCAAGACCAACATCACATCATAGAGTCCAGCAGATACCATTCCCCATGCAGCTCTCAGGCTTGCAGTTCCAGTGGTGCATGCAGATTCAACTCTCATGTGTGGTTTGTCAAATAATCCAAGATAATCAGCTATCAAAGCAGAACCTGCGCCCTGACCGCTGAATTGCGATGCGGCATAAGAGAGGACGCTAGCTTCAATCTTGTCCTGTGTGATTCCTTCATCGTAAATTGGTTTGTAAGCCTCAGCACAGAGCTCTCTCATTGTGGCATCGTATCTTTTTCCAAACTTGCTGTGGCCGCCAGCGACAACAGCTACTTTTCTTGCCAAGTTTTCTAACCTCCGTGGGAAGAGCCTTCTCTAATTTATCAGAGCCTGGCTCATATTGTTTACAGTATGTAACTCTGCATTAAGCACGGGGTCTTAAGGTTGACGATTAACCATGAAAAAGAGAAGAATGACCCCGTAGGGCCGGGGTCAAATAAAGATATACTATTCTCCAGTGAATTTTCCGCGTCTTTTCTCAAAGACTGAGGCGATTCCCTCAGCAAGATCCTTTGTGTGGAAACATTGAACACCAGCGTCAGCTTGAAACTCGAAATTGTGTTTATAGTCACTCTCGAAAGCCATATGCGTCGCTTGTTTTGCAAGCTTCATAGCTACTGGTGCATTTCCACCAAACTTTGCTCCGAACCACATAGCTTGGCTCAATAATTCATCCTTGCTAACAACCTTGCTCACAAGTCCCATATCTAGAGCCTCTTGCGCTGTGACTTGCCCACCAGTTAGAATCATCTCCATGGCCTTTCCAAGTCCAACAATTCTGGGGAGTCTAGCGCATCCTCCCCATGATGGAAGTAATCCAATTCCAACCTCTACTGCTCCAAGCTTTGCCTCAGTATCACAGATTCGGATGTCAGAGGCGAGAGCAAGTTCGAAACCACCGCCAAGACAAAGTCCATTAACGGCTGCTATTACTGGCTTGGAGAGCTTTGCAACAGTATCGATAGCTTCG
>JAEOUL010000286.1 GCA_016839345.1 Candidatus Thorarchaeota archaeon
CAGTTGCCTTCCCACTCGCCCCAGTTATCGTCTTAGGATTTACTGCATGTGTTGTTTCATACGCATTTTCATATCTAGGACTCTGGATGATGGATAATAATCTATACTTACTTGGAGTCATTACAATATTTCTCTCTGTGATAATAATCCCCGGAGTTCTCGCGGTCTATTCTTGGTTTGCGTTTCCTTTGCTCACTTAGAATTCAGTGAGTTTTGGTATTATTTCAGTTGCACGACCACGTATCACAATATCCGCTACGTCATCTCTGTTAGATCCTTCAAGATTGATTAGGATAATTTTGGCACCAGCGTTTTTTGCCAATTGTGGCAAGAAAGCTGCTGGATATATCGTAAGGCTAGTACCAATCACTAACATCAGATCTGTTTGTCTGCATAGGTCAATTGCTTCTTTCATAGCATTCTCAGGAAGTGGTTCTCCAAATAGTATTGCCTCTGATTTCAATACACCTCTGCATACATCACATTTTGGTGGTATTTCCCCATTAACCACGCTCTGATGAACAGATTCACCAACAAATTCCTTGTTACATTCAATACAATACGCTCTAAGGTAATTCCCATGAAGTTCCACAATTTGTTTACTACCAGCAGCCTGGTGAAGATTGTCTATATTCAGTGTAATGACACCAATGAGTTTCTTAATTGATTCTAACTTGGCCAATCCAATATGTGCGCTGTTTGGCTTTGCCTGAAGAATGGTTTCAGCAATCTCTCGACCCATCGTCCAAAATTTTGTTGGGTTTTGCATGAAGCTCTCGATAGTTGCATATTCATGAGGATCATAGCGCTCCCAAAGCCCCCCCTCTGAACGAAAGTCTGGAATTCCAGAATCCACACTAATTCCAGCACCTGTCAATGCTGTGATTTTGTTGCTTCTAGATACCAGCTTCCTTGCTCGTTCAATAGCATCACTATTTGACATTTCAACCGAACACCTTCTTTTCTCCTTGATTTTGTTTTCGGTTTTAACAAAAGTTGCCAAGTCGAAAAGGTTTTATTTGTTCGACAAAGGATTCCCCCCGAGTCACCGAGGGGAGCTGATAATCAAATCAGTGTCCTCCATTACGACCCCTTTCTGTACGGTTTGTCAGTCAGTGATTACTACGATTAGGCAGAGTGGACATGGATGCACGATGAAGGTGACAAGGGTCAAGAATTTGAGATTGACTCGTCCGAAGAAGGTCTAGAAGATATCGAAGAGGTCTTCGAAATTACACCTGAGGACCCTATTCAAGCTCAAATCGATGAGGAAACTGAGAGGTCTGAGGATTTACTTGACCGACTTCAGCGACTGCAGGCAGAATTCGACAACTACAGAAAGAGGATGGACAACCGATTCTCAGAAGCGGCAAAGTTCGCTAGTGAAGATATCATTTTGAAGGTCCTTGATATTTACGACAACATTCTGCGAGCCCTCGAGATAGATTTCCGAGAAGATCCATCAGCCGCAAAAGAAGGAATTGAGGCAATTCAAAAACAATTGCATGTGATGTTATCAAAAGAAGGTGTTCGTCCTATCGAGTCGATTGGAAAATCATTCGACCCGTATTATCAACATGCTGTTCAGAGAGTTTCAGATCCTGAGAAACCTGATGGAGTTATTCTAGAAGAGTATCAAAAAGGATACATGCTAAAGGAGAAAGTTCTGCGGCCCGCAGTGGTCTTAGTGAATCGGCATGAAGTCCAAACTGCTGAAGAGAGTAAGGATGAGGACAATAATAACAATTCAGAAAACAAGGGTGAATGAGAATGGCTGGTAAGATTGTTGGTATCGACCTAGGTACAACGAACAGTGGCATTGCATATATGGAAGGCGGAAAGCCAACTATAATCCCAAATGCCGAAGGAAAACGGTTGACTGCTTCTGTTGTAGGCATCACTCCTAAAGGCGAAATTATTGTGGGTGAGCTTGCCAAACGACAGGCAGTTTCAATGCCTGATCGTACTGTCCGTTCAATAAAACGAAAAATGGGTCAGGATTACAAAGTCAAGATTGGTGATAAGGAGTACACTCCTCAAGAAATTTCTGCCATGATACTAACCAAGATGAAGAAAGATGCGGAATCCTTCTTGGGTGAACCAATTGAGAAAGCAGTTATCACTGTACCTGCCTATTTCAATGACAGTCAAAGACAAGCAACACGAGACGCTGGAAGAATTGCCGGTTTTGAAGTTGAGAGAATCGTAAACGAACCCACAGCATCAGCATTAGCCTATGGACTTGATAAGAGCAAGGACGTCAAGGTTCTTGTTTACGATCTTGGTGGCGGTACATTTGATGTTTCTATTCTTGATATTGGTGAAGTTGAAGGGGAAACTGTCTATGAAGTACTCTCCACAAGTGGCAACACGCAATTGGGTGGAGATGATTGGGATAACCGTGTAATCGATTGGATGGTTGAGCAGTTCAAGAATCAGACTGGCATCGATTTGAAAAAGGATCTATCTGCAATGCAGCGTGTTCGAGATGCTGCTGAGCAGGCAAAAATCGAGTTATCCACTGTTATGCAGACAAACATCAACCTTCCTTATGTGACAGCTGATGAGAGCGGACCGAAACATCTCAACCTTGATCTTGATAGAAGCAAGTTTGAGAAGATGACGGATGATCTTGTGGACGCTACTGTTGGTCCAATCCGTCAGGCATTGAGTGATGCCAAACTGGAACCTGAACAGATTACGAAGATTCTGCTTGTGGGCGGTGCAACTCGAATGCCTATGATACAGAACATAATCCGCGATCTCTTTGGCAAAGAGGGTGACAAGAGCATTAATCCCGATGAATGCGTCGCTCTTGGTGCTGCCGCTCAAGCTGGTGTGATGTCTGGAGAAGTTAGAGATATTCTGCTTCTTGACGTAACTCCATTGACTCTGGGAATTGAAACCTTGGGTGGTGTTGCAACCCCACTTATTGAAAAGAACACAACAGTACCAACCCGAAAGAGCAAGATTTTCTCGACAGCTGCTGACGGTCAGACTGCTGTAGACATACACGTTGTGCAGGGTGAGCGTCCAATGGCGGCTCAAAACATGACTCTAGGAAAGTTCCAACTTGTTGGAATTCCTCCAGCTCCAAGAGGAACTCCCCAGATAGAGGTCACCTTTGATATCGATGCAAATGGAATTGTCAATGTCACAGCCAAAGATACTGCAACTGGCAATGAACAGTCTATCACTATTACTGCCAGTACTAATCTTACGGATGAAGACATCGAAAGAATGGTCAAAGAAGCTGAAAAGTATGCAGAAGAGGATGCCAAGCTGAAAAATCAGGTTGAAACTCGTAATATGGCTGACCAAATGATACACCAAGGTGAGAAACTACTGAAGGACCTCGGGGAAAAAGTTCCGAAAGACCTCAAGAAGGAATTTGAATCGAAAGCACAGGAATTGACCAAGGCCATCGAAACAGGAGACTATGAAAAAATGAAGTCGGGAACTGAGGAACTTCAACAGATCATCTACAAGATCTCTGAGAAAGTCTATGGAGCAGCTGGTCCTGGAGCTGCAGGTTTCGACCCTAGCCAGATGGGTATGGGTCCAACAGGTCCAACTCCTGAAGCATCAACAGAAGATCAAGAGGACGTTGTCGACGTAGATTTCGAGGATTTGGATTAGGTAATACATTAGGTGATACTCTTTGGCTGAGGATGACTTTTACGAACGGCTGGGTGTAAGTCGAAGCGCAACTCAAGATGATATCAGAAGAGCATACAGAAAACTCGCTAAAGAGTATCACCCTGATCGTAACCCCGATGCTGGAGCTGAAGAGAAATTAAAGCGAATCAATGAAGCTTACGACGTACTTGGTGATCCCGAGAAACGATCCAATTACGATCGCTACGGTACTGCTGATTTTCAAGGAATCAACATGGATGGATTTGGAGATATATTCAGCTCGATCTTCCGTGGTTTTGGTGGTTTTAGCGGATTTGGGCAGAGAGGACGGGCTGGTCCTCCTCCTGGTCAAACTTTGCGAATGACAATCAATCTTACTTTCGAAGAGGCATTCTTCGGGACCGAGAAAGAGATTGCATTCCGCAGGAAAGTTACATGTTCTACTTGTGGTGGAAGTGGAGCAAAACCTGGAACACAACCAATACGATGTAGGACCTGTGGAGGTCAAGGGCAAGTAGTTCGATCCATGGGTGGATTCATGAGTGTTGCTCAAACATGTCCTACCTGCAGAGGTCAGGGTGAATCTATAGACACACCTTGCTCAAACTGCAGTGGTTCAGGACAAGAAAATGAGAGAAAGGAAACGAAAGTTCCTATTCCTTCCGGAATTGAAGATGGTCAGGGAATCAGAATCCAAGGGGGTGGAAATGCTGGTCAGAGAGGTGGTCCTTATGGTGACCTCATTCTGATGTTCTCAGTAAAACCTCATGACAACTTCGTTCGAAGAGGTCTTCATGTGTATATGGAAACTGACATTCCGTTCTCCATTGCGACTCTTGGTGGAGAAGTAGAAGTACCCACCATGTGGGGGAACAGTAAGATCAAAGTGAAACGTGGTACTGAGGGAGGAACTATGTTTCGAATGAAAGGAAAAGGTGTACATTCTGAGGATGGTCGGAGTGGTGATCAGCTGGTCAG
>JAEOUL010000117.1 GCA_016839345.1 Candidatus Thorarchaeota archaeon
GAAATAATGTCCAAGAATCAGAGTCCCAGCCAGATACTACATTGTCCAAATGAGTATCAGTGATATTGAAGAAGAGAAGAATACCACTCTTGACTACCTCACCTTCAGTGAAGTTCATTATCTCATTTTTCGGATAGGTAGCATCTATCTCGATTGTTACGCTGTCATATGCTCTCTGGCCATAATTATCCTCACAAACAATACGAATGGTGTGATTCCCATCAGAAAGTGTCAACGCATAGGTTTCCAATATCCAGTCATCAACAACTAATTGTCCATCGACAAATATCTTGTAAGTCGGATTGTAGATTGCCGGAAGTATATCAGACATGGATTCCCAGTTTAGTGATATTGGAGATCTCTGTAGTTCTCCCCCTGATGGCGAGAGTATATTTGTCTGTGGAGGATTATAGGTCCCAAGGTAGTTCAGAGTCCTATTCATCAGATCTACACGATCTGCAGAGGTTGATATCGCGTCAAACGCAAATCCGAAGAAAATTCCAAGAACAAAGGGAGAGAGAGTGGCGGCAAATTCATCATAGGTTTGGCTTGCATACTTGAATAATCCCATACTAAGCTCCAAAGTTCTTACCCATTCCGCACCTCCAGCCATCTTAGACCCATCGCCCCCACCGTATGTGTAATTTGTACCAAAATAGGGTGTTTCAATAGTACCAAGAATGTTATCAGTATTTGACCCATCACCAATGTAGTCATTCACTCCAAAATTGTAGCTCAACCAACTTTCGTATCCGCCACCACTATATGCACGCCACACAATTTCAGTTCCAGTAAGTAGCATCTTATGAGCTGATGGATCGTGTAGATAGGTCTCTATGGCATTGCGTTCTTCTATTGGAAACGTACTTGCGTCACTCCCTCTGAACCAAATCACGAATTGGTATTCCAGCAAATCACTGGCTGTAGGAGAACCATTGGTAGGAGTATACCATATGGAAAATCCATCCCCTTTATTATATCCAAGTGTTTCCAAAGCGTTCGTGTAATAGTCTGTGATATTGGTATTATAATAATCACAGACAACCAAAATAGGGGGTTGATACCATTCGATTTTTGCCTCAACTGAGGAATAGATTACACCATGTTCAGTTTCCTGTTTTGCTTCAAAAGTGATATTGCCAGTGGGAAGACATGTCACATCCATTGGATATTCGTAGAAGTGAGAGGTTGTATTGTACCAATCAGTAAGATCGATCCATGAGTCATTATTCCACCTGAGTAGGAGAGGGATGCCATGCAATACAGTGGCATTTACTTTTACTGTAAAATTGCTTGAGAGAGTTTCTCCTTCCAGAGGTGTGATGAAGTTTATACCAACTGTCAGCTGACCTGTTGCAACGGAATTATGTGGAGTGAAGGTGTCCTCAGTTCTAATATTAGTAGTTATGCACACACTGAAGCAAAGAAAAATGCCAACCAGAAGCACCATAAATGGTCGATTCAACCATAGTCCTCCAAACCCGTTGTAATATGAATGAATACCTTGTAGAACTATAAACCTCTCGATTTGGAAGAACCGATATGAAGTCAGTGAAGATCAAGGTCTTGCAAGAAGCCCTTCCTGGTCTTGTTCCCTGTACCAAATCGCAGATTGAAATCGTGTAGCTGGAACGGGGAGAATACCTTTTGATTCAAGAATATCAATAGCGACACTATACGCAATGTGTGCATACCAACAGAAGAACTCTCCATAGCTATGAGGAGCGTGTTCTCCCGACTTGAGACTCTTGTGCAGTACCTTAATGGACTGCTCATGTTCTTTGTAACTTAGCGATAATAAACTGGCGTATCTATCAGATGTTTTAGCGAAATTCTTTGAATCAGAATGGGTAACAATTGGAATGCTCAGCTTCTCACTGAGATCTTTTGGACTCTTAATGGTTCCAGATTCAATAAGTTCAAAACACCGCTCCTTCATTTCCACTCGTTTGATATTTGGGCGTCCATTCATAATATTCTGTCCAAATGAGAAATATCGCCATGATTGCCAAGGCAAATCGTAATCATCCAAACCATATTCACCGAGATGCTTCTTCTCTCCTTCAATCATCCAGAAATAATAATGTGCATCAGGTCTTTCTGGACCGGGTCTGGGGGGAGCCGGAGGCATCAATCGTTGACCTTCTGTAAGCTTCTCAAGCAGTTTGATATCTATAATTCGTCCCCCAATCAGAAGAAATGCCATCTCCTCAAAATTGTATTCGTTACTGACGTCGAGTTTCATGTAAGATTCTCTAATGTTCTCGAAGTTTTCCTCAATCGAATCAGCTATTGTTTTGCTGAACTCAGATGCATGTTTGTACACTAGTTGAGTTTCTTCGTAATTTGCAAAAAGAAAGGAAGGTCTGAGTTGACCATTAGAGCTGAAAACAAGACTTGTGTCTTGAAGTGGTTGAATCTCAGCAGATAACTCTTCTGGAGTTAAATCAAGTCTACTAGCTAGTTCATTCAAATCTACTCCATTGTGTAGTTCTCTTAAGAGCCATACTCGAAGTTTTGTCAACGAACTCCACGGATCACCACTTCCTGCTAGTGAAAGGTGGATTTGGCTGATATCCAAGTCCTCAGTATTCATCTTTTCACCTGCCTTTTCTCTAGACTAGTAGTATATGATTTTGTGTTGTCACGCAATTTCAAATGCCAAAGAGAAAATGGTGGTCCATGTGAGGTATCTGTCGTTGGTGGTGTTGGTAGGATAAAGGTGTAATTAAAAAGGTACTAATAATCACCTAGCAAATTATCTAGTTCAAACCAGAGGCATTCAGATGAGTACAAATTCAGATTCTGGTAGATTTCGCGTCATATCCAAACCAACTGATGAGGATGTAAAAGAATTCCAGCAAGGATTTGAAGCCTTTAACATGGCTCAGACGGATGGAGAATTCAACAGTCCTCAACCTTGGTTAAATCTAGTTCTCAAAGACGATGAAGGAAACATCGTTGGAGGGATTATGACTAGTACACTTTATTGGACCCAGTATCTAGAGGTTCTCTGGGTTGATAAGAAATATCGAGGACTTGGTTATGGAAGAAACCTCGTTTTGGAAGCAGAGAGATTAGCAAAGAAAAATGGGTGCATATCCTCACACACGTATACATTTTCATGGCAAGCTCCTGATTTCTACCAGACTGTAGGGTACAAGCTCATTGCTACATATGATGGATACATGGGGGGTATCACTGAACTAATTCTAATGAAGCGTTTAGATGCAAACCGTGATATAGCAATCCAAAAAGAAAACTCGAATCGATTCAAAATCCTAGAGGATTCGACTGATGATTCAAAGAAGGTTATCAGTAGGGGTCTCGGATCAGACTTTGAGGAAAGCGCTGGTGAATTGCTAAAAGAATATCCCCACATTGGATTCAACTTGGTCATAAAGAACGACGATGGAAGAGTGATTGGTGGAGTGGATGGTTATACAGTCCTTGGAACTATTTTTATTGAAGGACTCTGGATTGATGAGGGATATCGTGGTCAGGGATATGGAAAGAATCTACTAATGCAGACAGAACAGATTGCAAGGGAGAGAAAGTGTATTGCGTACCAAACAGCATGCTTTTCGTTTCAGAATCTTGGTTTCATGAAGAAACATGGATTCAACATATATGGCATATCAGACGGGTATCCAAATAATGTAAAGGAGTATTATCTTTTCAAGAGGTTCTAAATTGAGTGTAAAAACCTAAGCAACCTTGGAAAAGAACTAAGCGGCTTCGAGCTGATTCGTGAAAGACGATTGGTCGAAGTACTCATGAATCTCGGTAATCATCCCGTCTTTCAACCGGATCACATTACAGATTGGGATTCGAATGGATTTCCCAGTTGGATGGATTTGCTTTCCATTGTTGAGTGTAAAGGGACCTTTGTGGTTACCAGTCATCACACCTTGAATACAGACCCAATCATTCTGACCGAAAATATTGGTTATCTCTGCTCGCAGGTCTGAGAAGATTTTCTCGAAAGCAATGTTATCATCGATAAATGCCTTCTTTCCTTTCAGAGGCTTACGTCCAGTTGCGAAATGGTCAACTATATTCTCATCCATGAACTCTGCAATACCAAGTGTGCCTTCTCTATTGTAGGCATCCATTGCCTGCTTTACTATTTCGATATTTTTTGAAACTGTCATACTCCACAAATATATTAACTATTGTTAAATATATCTATATGTTAATACGCGTCGCAAAATACAGTAAGATTCTTGCTAGTGGTGTCATAGGAGCTTACTAAAATATTCAAACTCGGAACTTGTGAGCTATACAGACAAAAGGGAATTAGCGTCATCTATCGAAGACAGATGTTGCTCACTATCCAGCACGTATCTGTGAAGGTGATTAGGATGAAGTGGTTTCATAGGTATGCGGAAAGTGTGAAACGGCATGCAGGAAAACAGACAGAGAAGATTGTAGCAAGGGGATGGGAGGAACTCCCTACTGGCTCAAGTAAACGTGCAAAGGAAGAACGCACACGATGGATCATATCAGCTATGGATAGTCTTGATGAGCTATGTGATGAAAAGACGAGAAATCAGATATTGATTGATACCTGCCCTCACTCCTATCCCAAGACTCGTATCAAAAAGATGAAAGCTGAGTTCAAAAGACTCGGAAATCTTGATGACCTTCTAGAAGTGATGCGTGCAGATACTTCTTGGGGAGGTGGGTCATTCTATGATTATCCTCTTCGGAAAGATAATGTAATCTATATCACAAAAGTTCCATTCAACCCTCAGGCATATGAGAAAGCGGTCACTGATGAAGAGAAACGACTAGCATATTGTCATTGTTCTCTGGTGAAGAGAACTAAGGAGAAGATATCGCCAACATTCTGTTGTTGCTCTGGTGGATGGGTGAAACAACTTTGGGAAGGAATATTGGAACAACCAGTTGAGGTCGAGTTGACTGAATCGCTCTTCAAGGGAGATGACCACTGTACACATGCAGTTCGAATTCCTCCCGATTTTCTAAAGGAAGCCCGGTTTTCTTTATGATTTCCTGATTCGTGGGAAAAATCGACCTGTTCTTTTCATATACTCGGAATACTCCTCACCAAATGTATCAAGCAACATCTGCTCTTCTTTTCGAACTACGAATGGAAACAGAAGAATGACTAGGATTGAGAAGCCAATAATCAAGAAGTTCGCAGTCAGAAGAGCTTCACCAAATGAGAAAGAATTCAGTGCAATGTACATTGGATGACGTACCTTCGAATATGGTCCTTCTGTGATAAGTAAATGGCCTTCTTTGATCTCTAGTACCGCGGAATATTGACGATCAAGAGTACGGTGAATCCACCCAAGAAATGGGATGCATGCTAATGCAAGCATAATACCGATCCAGCGTACAAATTCGGGATACAATGAAATCTGAAGCCACCCAAACCATGGCAGATTTAGTAAATAGAGGATTGCTGATGCGAGGTATCCAAGAATTGCAAAGCTCATGACTGCTTCAACGATCCCAAATTCCCTTCTTTCAGGTTCAGTTGTTTCCTGTTCAGCACGTCTTGGTTTTACAAATCGATAATATCCTCTGACACTGAAAAACAAAGCATAGATTCCAACAAACAAAAGTCTGTAAAAAGTTTCATCAGCCATTAGTCTCACCAGATATTAAATACTCATGAGTCAAAATAAATACTAATAAGTCATTTTAACTTTCGTAATTCAGCAGCAAGTCAATCTCTCACCCAGGAGTGTGGATCAAAATCCCAAAAGTCATACCTGAGTACAAGGAAAAAGCAAAGCAAAGAATCATCGAGGAGGGAGCAATTGTGTTCATGGAGAGAGGGTATTACAAGACCAAAATGGATGACATTGCAGAGGCATTGGGTGTAAGTAAAGGAGCGATCTATCAGTACTTCAGAAGTAAGGAACAACTCTTCTTTGATGTCATGGAATACATCCTTCAATATCGAAAAGACGAGTTGATTTCCATAATTCTTTCCGACAAACCCATGCGTATCGCAACAAGTGAATTCTTCGAAATGAAGATTAGTAGATCATTTCAGACTCGAACTCTAGGTTTCGATCTATTTTTTGAAGCAGCAAGAAATGAAAAACTCAGAGAACGCATGACTGATATCTACGAGAAAGCGTATAGTGAATTCCTCAGTCACATTGAAAACCTGAAGACAAAGGGTGTCATTAAGAAGACAGCTGATGTGGGTGTAATATGGAGAGGACTGGTTGCTTTGCGCGATGGACTGATAAGCTCGATTCTTCTTGGAGCTAACGTGTCGGATGCCAAGAAGACGTGGGAAAGGGTGGCAACCATTCTTCTTAGAGAGGTTCTTGCTGAGTGAAAAATCAACACAAACCTGTTTCTAGTTCATCCCTTCCTTGCCTCTTCTTCGCGCTTAAGCCGCTCCTTTTCGAGATCTCGAATCCGTTTCTCTCTAGCATCTTCAGCTTTCTTTATTCGTTTCTCAACATCATGAATCCGCTTCTCAGCGTTTGACAGTTCTTTCTTCCTGCGATTTTCTGCGTTTTTGTATTCCTTGTTAGCATCACTGAACTCTTTCTTGGCGAGATCCAACTCACGTTCTAGGCTTTCAGTACGGGATCGTTTGGTTTCAGCAACAACGAGATAGCGTTCGACTTCCTCGTCAAGTCGAGTGCGTAGCTTCTCCAATTCTGAATGGAGCTGTTCATGCTCAATATTGAAACCCTTAATGTCCGATTCTAACTCTCGGACCTTTTCGTCTCTTGCAGGTTCATCTACTGCTACAGAAACTGCAGGTTTGACCTCAGGAACAGGCTTTTCTATGAATTCCTCTTCGGGAGGCGGGGGTTCTAGTTCTTCCATAGCTGGTTCTTCTGCTTCGACTTCAAAAACTTCTTCTACTTCGTCTTCAACCACTTCTTCCTCAAAGGCAATTGGTTCATCTAGCTCCTCTGAGGGTTCCTCCACTGAAACCTCTGCTTCGGTTTCTGATGGTGCTGCGACCTCCTCTACCCGAGAACGAGCCTCTGCAGCCCGAACCTTCTCAAGAATATCTTTGACTACCTCCCTACCTTTGTCATACTCCATCTCTCCAGGTTCAGAAGCCTCTACTTCTGGTTCAATGCTAATTTCTTCCGAGAGGGGAGCTTCTTCTGTTTCCTCGTAAGTCGTAGGCTCATCACTTTCCACTTCAACCTGTTCAGAAGCTACTTTGCTTGGACGTACGAGTGGTTCATCCTCAGAGAAACTAGGTGTTTCAACAACTGGTACTTCCTCTGGTTCTTCAACCGATTCTGGTTCTTGGTCTTCCTCCATCTGGATGAGTGAAGACCCGCAGGCTCTGCAATACTTTCGCATCACATCATTTGCTTTCCCACATTTTGGACACTTTTTAATTTCAAACCACTCCTGAATAGTAAAATGATGTCTTCCCCTATGAATTGTCCTTAGATATACATTTGGCGTATCTGCTGTCTTTCAAACTACTAAATAGGAGGTGTGTTATATTGCTACCCTGTTAGGAGGAACGATTCATGAGTAAGAAGAGCAAGAAGAAGTCGAAACCAATATCGAAAAGAATCAGAGAGAATGCAAAACTCATTGTTGTTGTAACGATTCTGATAGGAGTTTCCTTCTATATGGGATTAGCAACTCCCCGGACTTTTTCCATACCAATCAATTTGTCAGGAGCCTTGACCTTAGGTTTGCAATTTAGTACAACAGTAGCCTACGGTCCGTTCCACACAGGCGTTCGTATAACATTCGATGTTACCGCAACATCACATACTTGGAATGTGGATGTTATAGACCTTGGAGGTACACCTCTGACCACGCTCTCTAGTTCGGATACTGGAACCTTTGCTACTGCTTGGCTGTTTGCACCCAGCGGTGTTTTCATTCAAATCCGAGCAGATACATCTTTTCCGACTAGCATGAATTTAGATGGTACACTATCAATCACATCGAGTCGATTCCCCTTCATCTAAATGGAAAACAAGTAGAGCTGGAGGTCACTAGACCGCCAACTCTGTTTTTGAAAATTCACTTCATCGTCTTGATCCATTCGTAGACAGGTGCACAGAGCTCCTTCATGCGCTCCTTCTCTGGGTTCATGGGACCAGGCTTCCAGCCATCAGCTGGCTCAAAGTGCCAATCAGTGACTGTACCACGTCGGTCCTTTATGTCGTGCCAGACAACCTTCACAGGCATCCCGAACTCGGTGTCCCATGGGTCGAGACCTCTTAGCTCATTTGCGATTGCAGTCTTGCAGCCATCAACCACAACATAAGCAAGAACGAAGGGTAGTCTCTTCAGTGAAGACTTTCCACTCCACCCAGCAATGGTCCAAGTATGCACAATTCCTTCTTCCTTGAGTTTGATCCAGTCCGATTTCTCAAGATTACAATCAAGGTTCCAACAATGTGTTCTAATAGGTACCCAGATATCACCACATTTGGGACATCGTGTACCCCAGATTTTTCCTTCAAGAAGTCCTTTGAAAAACCTACTATTCCATCCA
>JAEOUL010000043.1 GCA_016839345.1 Candidatus Thorarchaeota archaeon
CATGAATGATGATTCTTTCTCGTTTCTCCAGTTCCCCCACACAACTGAATGTGCTTGATGCCAATATCCAACTGGCTCAAGATGCTGGAGACTTATGACATCTCCAATTAATCCTGAATCAAGAATCGCCTTCAGTTTCTGAGTATACCGTGTATATCGAAGCACATGTCCTACTGCAAAAATCATGTCTTTTGAGAGAACTTCCTTTGTAATGTCCTTGCAGCTCTTCTCATCAAGCGCCATTGGTTTCTCTAAGAGAATGTGATACTCCTTTTTCGCAAATGCAATCGCAGGGTCTCGATGCATATGGTCTTGCGTTGTGATGATGACTGCATCAGCAAACTTCTTCTTCTTTACCATGTCCTTCCAGTCAGCGAAGACATTCTCTTCAGGGATGTTATGTTCCTCTACCATTTTCTCTCGGTAAAAATCTCTAGGCTCCGCAACACCAACGATTTTAGCTCTGTTTGGATGAGCCTTGGCATAGGAGGCATAGACAAACCCTCGGTTTCCTGCACCCGCTATTATCAATTCAACTGGAGTCACTTTGATTTTCCACTCATACTGTGAGCTATGTTTTAGATACATGGCCCATTTCAATCTATACCCCCAATCGACTACCAGAAAATCTCATAAATCAAGGGACATAGAACATCCCTGTAGAGAAAGTTGGTGCAGAAAGACCCAGAGCTAATCTCCAGTGCTAATCAAGTTGAAGCTTATGTAATAATCCTAGTTGTTCTCACAATTATCACAGGACTTGGTTCTTCAGATATGAATTCACATTAGGGCATTCCAATCGTCATTGTTCTTGGTTTCTCAGCTATAGCAATGTCCGTTCTTTATCTCAGCAAGAAACTAAATAAACAAGATGAGTGAGCCATTATCCAACTCATCAACTATGTCATTTCTTCAGTAGCGGGAAACATCGAGTTCATACTCTCTCATTGATTCTCAGAGTATTGTGAAAAGAATGGGCGGCTCGGAGGTAGGAAATGAATTAAGACCTGTTGATGAAACTCACTCAAAGAAACCTCAACTCATAATGAGTTTGATGAAACTGATTGCACTCTGCAATGTCAATTGATATTTAGAGAAAACCCTCACTTCTAGTTCTGAGTTCCTGACCACTAATACTAACTCCTCCCAAGTAAAACGTTTGACGTATACGAAGTTTAAATAATAAGTTATAGTTCTAATTGACACCTTATTTTTAAAAAACTGAAATAAGGAGGAGAAAATACTCGTATTGATTTTAACAAAATCTATGAAAACATCAAGGTCTTTAGGAATTATCTTAATGATAATCCTACCCTTGAGCATACAGCTTATAGCTGTTCAAGCAGCTCCACCGGTACCACTTGGTCTTCTTGATCCAACAACAATCCCAAAGTTTGTGAATCAAATAACCGGACCACCACCAGTCTATAACACTGTGAATGTTATTGATTCAAGCGGGAATATTGTAAAACAGAAGATCACTGTGGAAATGAAAAGCTTTATGCAACAGGTTCTACCTCTGCCTTTTCCACAAACACCAGTCTGGGGATATGGCGGGCAGGTACGTGATGCTCTTACAGGTATCCTCTTGGGATCTGTGTATAATCAACCTGGACCAACATTCGAGGCCATTCGTGGTATTCCTATAGAAGTCGAATATCAGAATAAAATCACGTCGGCTCATATGTTTCCTGTTGACCCAACTCTGCATTGGGCTAATCCAAACAACATCCCTATGGATGCAATTATGCCTCCGTTTAGTCCATATCCTCCGGGATATCCCGAAGCCCAATTCCCAGTGCCTTTAATTCCTCATTTGCATGGAGGAGAAGTGCAATCAACTTCAGATGGACATCCAGACGCATGGTTTACAGCTACAGGTATTCATGGATCAGCATATAACACCATGGGCTCACCAGCAGCCTCATCAGCAATATTCTATTATCCCAACGAACAACCTGCGACAACTCTATGGTACCATGATCATGCTCTTGGAATCACGAGGATCAATGTTATGTCTGGTCTGGCTGGATTTTATCTACTTCGAGATCCATATGACTCCATTGCGTCGTTGCTTCCCTCAGGGAAATACGAAATGCCATTGGTGCTCCAAGATCGAACCTTTAAAACAGATGGTAGTTTCTTGTTCCCTGAAATTGGTGTAGATCCCAATGTTCATCCCTACTGGCAACCCGAATTTTTCGGCAATGTTATCATGGTTAATGGATTAGCATGGCCAAACATGAATGTTGATCAAGGACAATATCGATTTCGTCTACTAGATGGTTCTAATGCGAGATTTTACACTCTAAAGTTTTGGGTCCCCTCTCTGAACATATTCCTTCCAATCACACAGATTGGTAGTGATGGAGGTTATCTTCAGACTGCAGCAACACTAACCGAGCTGACTATCGCACCCGGCGAACGAGCAGATGTCCTTGTTGATTTCTCAGGGCTTCCTGCAGGAACCAAGGTCATTCTGAAAAACACAGCTAAAACTCCATTCCCGAAGGGAACTCCCGCAGATCCCAAAACCGTTGGTCAATGCATGCAGTTCACAGTAGGTCCCAATCAAGGTCCAACCCCCGCAATTTTACCAACCTCTTTGAATCCCACTCTTGCAGGAGTTTATCCAACCTTACCACTTCCAACTTTGCAACGTGTCCTCTCACTGTTTGAAGTGATGGGCCCTCTAGGTCCACTAATGGTCACATTAAACGGACAGTTGTGGTCTGGAGTCATTACTGAAACTCCAACATTAGGAACAACAGAAGAATGGGTAATTGTCAATCCGACAGCAGATGCACACCCCATCCACCTACACTTGACGCAATTCCAAGTGATTAGTCGGCAGAACATGCAGACTGCTAAATACGCGGCAGATTGGATGGCACTGAATGGTATGCCACCATTGCCTGAAGATGTTGTACCAGTAGAAATTCCAATTGGACCGTACCTCAATGGCCAACCTCAAGCACCGCCATTGAATGAACAAGGATGGAAGGACACAATACAGGTGTTCCCAGGTGAGGTCACAATCATTCGAGTCAGGTTCGCACCTATCGATGGAAGTCTTAACTATCCCTTCGATGCAACAGCAGGACCTGGTTACGTTTGGCATTGCCACATCCTGGACCACGAAGACAATGAGATGATGCGGCCGTATATTGTTCTACCTCCACCCTAAGATTACTTATCCAATTTAACTCAAGCAGAGGAAAACAGAAACTCCTCTGCTCCCTTTTTATTTCTTATATGATTTAGCTATTAATTTTCAATAGCAACGGATTTTGCTTAATAGCGATTCACAGTTGCAATTTTGATGTTACTGATTGCCTACTTTGCATCAAGTGCTATTTTTGGCCAAAACTACGAAATGTCATTCTACATCAATATCACTGCTATGTTCTGGATAATTTTCATAAATGAATATCCTATGAATATTCAATTTCTCAATCCCTTTGCACTACTATACATTGCTCCTCTCTTGATTTTTCGTATTGCTTTTACAATTCAAATAGTCAGATATTATCAAGGAAAAACAACAAGAGCTCGAACTGTGCTGGCTGCAGTTCTTAGTGAAGCCCCTTTTCTAGCACTGTACCTCTTCTGGCTACTTACC
>JAEOUL010000287.1 GCA_016839345.1 Candidatus Thorarchaeota archaeon
ATCCAGCTGACCAGACAACAGTATAGATAATGGCCATCGATCCAAAGATTGCCGCATTTACTGGCATGTTGAAGTAGAAGAACGCTATGATTCCTACAGTTTCAACAAGAAGGAGTTGAGTCACTACATCTAGGACTGGTGGCAGCCATCTGAAAGGTGGTACATGTTCCACAATCTCTTCGTAGACCCATTTATGCGGTGTCTGATCGACTATCTGGTCCATTTGAAAACGATTTGCTCTACCTCTTATCTGACTATCGAAATGGAACTATTCGAACTCGCAATGAAGAGTTGTAGTTTCGATTTTGCTGGTGCTACACCTAAACCTCCAAGATATGGTTCTCGATCTTTGTGAGTGAGAGTTCGATCCAATAGCATTCTCTTCGCACTCATCAGGGAAAGATCATGAGTTATGTGAATGTAAATGATGTTCTCCTCAGATTGAATCAGTCGATTTACTGTATCATCAAGGAATCTGACTTGGTAGTCTTCAAAGGGTTCTATTCCGCCCTCAAAACCTCCATCGACCCATCGATTTACAAAATCAGTTATGTTCTCACCGTCTGGATGGAGTTCTTTCCAAACACCTTGCTCTGGAACCTGAGGTCCCACGAGTGTTGGGAGTGGGTCTATATCTGATACTTCACCGCCCTTTTCAGAGAAGCCTTTTGCAATTCCCTGAGCAGTTTCAAAACATCTTGGTACGAAACTTGTGAACACATGCATAGGTCTGCCGACTGGAATCCTTCTACCAACCTCAATAGCTAACTCCTTTCCGAGTTCTGTGAGCCCTGCACTGACCATCTCTGTGTGATTCCGAAGAGTCGCTCTGTGGGAATGTCTCAACAGGAGCATTAGCGGTCTATCTTGTTCTATGGAATTTACCCAGTGCAAGATATTCTTTGCATTGAGCATCCAGTCTTCATTATCCCATGTTGTTGTGATATCCATAGATATTCCTCATATAAGACAATTAAAAACTCTCACGAATCCCCGCCTGAATAGTCCTGAAGCAATTTGAACATGTAAGTTCACTTGAACCTATCCACTCCACATGATTCAATTCTATTTTGTACTTGCAATGAGGACAATACATAGGCACCGTGTATATGGATCCGCTTGAATAATCGCCAGTGTGATAAATTGGTTGTTCGTAAGTGTGTCGGACTATCTCAGTATCACTCGGAATGCCTCCTCCCACTCTGAAGGCTATTCCAACTATGAGAAGAATGAAAAACATGATACCAAAGGTCCATCCTAGTATTGGAAACAAAATGGGCCAGACATACTCGGTTATTCCAAATGATTCGAACATGATGTATATCAAAAGGAATATGCCTCCAAATGCTACTACCATGGTTATAGCAACCCTGGCGCAAATGTTGTTACTCAAGTGGAATCACTGGATTCTTCTTTTTACGTTGTCCTATAAAGGTTCAGAGGATGAGAATGATAAGTCTTAGCAATTTCACAGAAAGAAATAGTTACGTTTCCTTTAGGTGTAGGAGTCACATAGAAATACATCTCGACTGAAAGGCATCTGAATGATGTATTGAGATCTAGGGTTTATCTTCTCCTAGACCTCACTACAACAAACACAGCTATAATAACTCCAAGTCCACCTCCAATCAATAATACTGTCATTGTATCTAAAGATAGACCGTCTATTGGCAATGTTGTAGTTGTTGTAGTAGTTGGGGTGGTAGTTGCTTGAGCTGTCACAATGACGATGACGGTATCAGTACTAAAGTATCCAAAGGTGTCATGCACAATGATTGTCACAATGTGTGTCCCTACATTGAAGCCATCAATTGTCACAGTGATAAGCTCACCACTCCAGCTGTGTGAGATTAATTCTGTTTCATTGTCAAGGATCTCATAATGGGAAGGATGAAAATCGGTTGCATTCCAAGTGATGCTGTGACCTGTTGAACCTTCAATATATTCAACATCATCTGGATGGTCGATTGTGGGCGCTTTGGAATCATAGCTAAAAGGATGATAATCAATAGAACCACCGCTCCCAGGGATATTATAGAAACCTGTACCGACATAGTCCGACCAATAGTTACCCCAAGTTGTAGAGTTCCATTTGTTGTCTTCTCCATCGTCAACAG
>JAEOUL010000118.1 GCA_016839345.1 Candidatus Thorarchaeota archaeon
CCAACCATACTTCTCATTCACTCGCTCCATCCGAATACCTCCGGATACATGTTTCTTCTAGAACTATGTTTCACACTTAAGAAAGTTTAGACCGAATCAGGGCTTAGATGATTCAATTCATTTCCATTTAGTCGCAAGAATGAAGAGAACACTTCGTGCAAATGTGATCCGATCCTTGGATATATATTCCCCAACCTTTTCAGTTACCTTTTCTTTCAAGTCAATAGTGGTAATTCGTTTTGTTTCAGCGAGTGTTTCGATTTGTTTTACACTACTCAATGTTATTCCATATGGCTATGTTGTGATAGCATTCTTCTATGCACTATTCACAATCCCATTTCAAGCAGTGATGTCATTTGTTTATCCATTGATTTGGTCAGTTCCGTTTATTTTCATTCAACGGACAAGGAAGGTCATTTAATATCAAAAACATTGAAACCAAAGAAATAATAATTTTCACAAAACATATGGAATTGGGTGTTTCGTGTGCAAAGGAAAGCTCAATTTCTTTCAGTACTGATGATTCTCTGTTTGGTAACCCTATCAGTGAATGAGGATCTGTCTCTCGAAGATACTGATAAAGAATCATTTCGATATAGTGAGAATATAATTCCAGGATTCACGTACACCGACCATGCTGCAATTGTCATTAATGATGATGCTGATTTCGCAAGTCAAGGATGGCCGGGGAGTGGAGTTATCGAAGAGCCGTATATCATTGAAGGATTGAGTTTTGTTGAAGGAAATGATGCTTGCATTTCAATAAGCGATACGACAGTCTACTTTGAGGTACGAGATTGTTATTTTGAAAGGTCTGAAGGGCTCACGACTGGTATTGGCATCATCTTGGAAAATGTAGCTAATGGGAATGTCATAGATTGCATCATGGAGTCACTTAAACAAGCAATCAGAATTCTCGACTCAAGATATTGCATAATAATGAGGAACACTGTTTCTAGGTCTTGGGGAATCTCTCTAGAAAATTCATCTAATTGTACTCTGAAGGAGAACACAGTGGAGGATAATACATACGGTCATGCCATACATTTACTCGATTCGTTCAACTGCACACTTGATATCAACGTTGCTAAAAGTAGTAGTCAAGGGGGATGTAAAATCGAAAATGTAACTAATTCTATTTTGACAAGAAACACTGCTCATGATAACACCTATTTTGGATTTCACATATCTGATTCAGCAAACTGTACTTTCTCTCTAAATTCAGCATACAACAATCATGATCCAGGCTTCACGATATCAAGATCATTCAACTGTACAATGTCAAATAATACTTCATCCCACAACACGAATGGAGGAATTTCTCTTCCCAGTTCTACTAATTGCACACTGACATACAACAGAGTGTTTAGCAATTCATACTACGGTATTGATTTAGGTTTTGACAGTGAATATAATCGGGTCTATCTAAATCGAATCGATACAAATGGGGAAGGAACTGCAAAAGATGATGGGGATTCGAACTGGTGGGATGATGGTATATCGCATGGCAATTACTGGAGAGACTACGATGGCAACGGTTACTAATATGTTCCTGGCTATGGCCACGGTTTGGATCACTTTCCATTACTTTGGGATCCGGTGACAACTTCGAGTACTTCCGGTGATGAGGGGAGTCTAACAAGTCTTGTAATTGTAATTACCAGTATTGGAGGTACTATAGCCGTAATCGGTATCTTATTCATCTTCCAGAAGAGAAGGTCAGTTAATTGATAAGAGGAAGATAGTTTCCCCCTATCCCTTTTTATTCGATTCCAAGTGATTTCAAGTATGCTTTTTTGTTTTATTCACGACCCAGGAAATCGCGGATTATATCGTCAGGGTCTCGACTTCCACCTGGAGAGAGAATCTTCTGACGATATTCTAAACCAGTCTTTTCTTCGAAGTAACCATTCTTCTCGAATCTAGTAAAGACATCTTCAGCATAGACCTTGGACCACTGATATCCATAATATCCTGCTTGGTAGCCATCCATTATATGATCAAAGCTAGCATCAGGAACAGTGTTTGGGGGAAGGTCCATTCCTGTAATCTCAGGAAATACCTTGCACCATTTTGCAGTAGTATCTTCGGCTAGCAGTATCACTCAATCAAGATTGCAGGCTTCCCTGGAAGTGCTTGGGTTTTCTTTTTCTGGGAACTTACCGCCTCTGCTTCCAAATGAACCTCCAAACCAAACCGATGCTCCAGAAGCACCTTAACATTCTCTAAGAATTGCAGCTCTTCATCAGAAGATGCGAATGCTTCTCCAAACTTGCCAGGATCTTTTTTAATCCTCGCTAGTAAAGTCATCACTTGCTTATTCCGTTGCTGAAAAGACTCTTCTGCCATTATGGTGGCAAGGATGGTGAAAGGATCGCCATTTTCTTTTACTGCCTCGAGTGCTTTCTTAACCACAACAGCTTTCCATCCATCCGCCACAATGAGGTGAATATTCTTGAAGTCTCTCTCACCCCCATCCCGCTGGAGTAATTGGATTATATTTCGGATATCATCGACAACCTGATCGAAATATGTCCATTGCTGCCTGATTTTGACTTGAATGAACCTCTCATCGAAGGTAGGCCAACTCTCCAAGGAAACAAATCTTTTACCGTCGGGATTCTCTCCACTAATCTCCCAGAGTTCCTCTGCAAAGTGAGGGGCAAAGGGCGCTAGGAGGAGTATGATGTTCTTCTTACAATCGTTGAAAATAACTTGGTTCACGCCCAAGTCCTCGTTGTCATTATAGACCCTGACCTTGTCAATGAGTGAGATGATGTTTGTCAGACCGTCTCGGATAGCTAATTTTTCAAGTGCTTCAGTCGTTTGCTTAATCGTGATATGAAGAGCATACAGGATAGATTCATCCACTATGTGTGATTCTTTTCTAATCTTATTAGGCGGTATTGTAATCAGATGCCATGTTCTCTGTAATAAGCGAAAAGCATGTTCAACACCCTGGTCAGACCACTCCAGTTCTTTTTCAGGATTTGCTCCTAATAAAATGAAAAATCGGGCAGTGTCTGCCCCATATTTTTCCACGATGCTCTCAGGACTAACAGTGTTCCCCAACGATTTCGACATCTTCACGCTCTTTATCATGTATTTATTGCCGCAAATCCTGCAGGTTTCTGTTTTGAGATCATAGTTCTCGACAGGAAGAAATTGCAGGCAGTGCTCACAGTAGGGACTTCCTTTATTCACCATTCCTTGGGTTAACAGATTCGAGAACGGTTCATTGAAGTCATGTAGACCGATATCTCGTGTGAACTTCGTCCAAAACCGTGCATACAATAGATGCAGAATCGCATGCTCAATCCCCCCAATATACTGGTCCACAGGTCCCCAATATGCTACTGGACTCTTTTTGTAGGGTAGTTCTAGTGAATATGGGTCGCAGTATCTAAAGAAATACCATGAGGAGTCTACGAAGGTATCCATCGTATCTGTTTCACGCGTTCCAAGCTCTCCACATTTGGGGCAGGCGGTATTAATAAAAACTTCAGAAGTTTCAAGAGGATTCCCAAACCCTGTAAACACAACATCAGATGGGAGCTTGACAGGTAAATTCTCGATTGGAACCGGGACAACACCGCATGTTTTGCAATAAATTATGGGGATGGGTGTGCCCCAGTACCGTTGACGTGAGATTAGCCAGTTACGGAGTCTATAGTCAACAGTTTCCCGCCCGTTCCCTATCTTTTCCAAGTGTTTCGAGATTGCCTGGATTGCTGTACGATTATCCAGTCCATTGAATTGGTCAGAGTTTACTAGATTCCCATCGCCCTCATATGCGCGGGTCATTTGGTCAGCTCTTAGTTCAAATTCGGTTGGTTGGATAACCACAACAATGGGAAGATTGAATTCACGGGCAAATTCGAAATCACGTTGATCATGGGCTGGTACAGCCATCACAGCTCCGCCACCGTACTCATAAACTACAAAGTTCCCAATGTATACTGGAACCTCCTGCCCATTGATGGGATTGACAGCGTATTTCCCGATAAACATCCCCCTCTTTTCTGCGTCTAAAGCTGTTCTCTTGAATTTGCTTTCCTCAAGGACATCCCTAAGAAACTCGCGGAAGGGCTCTTCATACTCTGTTCCTGTAACCCAAGTTTCAACGAGGGGATGTTCAGGAGCAAACACAAAGAATGTGACTCCAAAGAGTGTATCTGTGCGGGTTGTGAAAATCGGGATAATTTCGTTAGTATCCTTTATCTTGAAATCGATAACAGAACCTTCACTTCGCCCAATCCAGTTCCGCTGCATGATCTTAACCTTCTCGGGCCATTCTAGGTCATCGAGTTTGTATAGTAGCTCGTCTGCGTATTCACGAATCTTGAGAAACCATTGTCGAAGGAATTTCTGATCGACAGTAGAGTTGCACCGCCAGCACTTTCCACTAATTACCTGTTCATTCGCTAGTACAGTTGTACATGAGTTACACCAGTTCACATAGGACTCTTCTTGGATTGCCAAACCTTCCTCGAACATTTTCAGGAATACCCATTGATTCCACCTGTAATATTCGACATCAATACTCTGGATTTGACGAGACCAATCGTAGGAGAGTCCTAAGCGCTTTTGCTGGGCTTTTATGGCATTGATATTGTCCCATGTCCACTTTTCAGGGTGTATGTTGTGGGCGATGGCTGCATTCTCTGCAGGAAGACCGAATGCGTCGTAGCCCATAGGATAAAGAACATTATAACCGCGCATCCGCTTGAATCGAGCGAATGAATCACCAATTGAGTAGTTACGGAGGTGACCCATATGAAGAGATGCACTCGGATAAGGATACATCTCCAAACAGTAGTACTTTGGACGACTGGGAACTTCATTGACTTCAAAAACCTTAGCAGTTTCCCACCGCTTCTGCCACTTGATTTCAACCTCTTGGGGTTTGTACTTCATTCACAGGACTCCTAATATTCCAGATGGTTCAGTTACTATATTTTATACTCGTCGCATTCATCGAGGATAGCAACTTCAGTTGTTACTTTGTTTTCAACATATATCTTGAAGACCTCAAGATTAGCCGATCTGAGATGCATTAGATTGCAGCTTCAAGATTAATCATTATTGCTGCCTCTGACATCTCCTCGATTCAGTATACTTGATGTCTTGCTTATAAGAATAGTATGATAGTTTTCATATAATGAGTATAGTACTATGCTAGAGGAGGATGCCTACATCTCACACTATTTGATTCATTTTTCCATCATTTGAAAAATATGCAATTGGGCTCCAATATCTTTAGTCTTCAAGATAGAATGTAGAATTATTGTTGTAGAACAAATCTTATGACTATGATTAAAGCGAAAAAAAAATCATGACGGAAATCAAGTGGAACGATAGCCTATCTGTAGGCGTTGAATTAATCGATGACCAACACAAGATGCTAATCAAACGCATCAAAGATCTATCTGATGCAGTCAATTCAAGTAGAGGTGCAATTGAAATTGGTAAAACACTTGGATTCATGATTGACTATACTGGTTTTCACTTCTCAACAGAGGAGAAGCATATGACAGGTCTGGGTTATCCAGGATACGAGGTCCATAAACAACAGCATGAAGAATTCAAGTCCACACTAAATGAGATGGTCATAGAATTTGAAGAGGATGGAGCTACTGCACAACTTAGTGAGTGGGTTAATAATTATCTCATCAACTGGTTAGTTAAGCATATCAAATCAATTGATACAAAGCTAAGTGAGTTCCTTCGAGAGAAAGGATTTGAGGGATAGACTCAAAGAAAATATCTCCTCTAAAACTGGAAATACATCTTCACCTATGGCAGAGTTCATACCTTGGTATATTCCCAGTGTAAGATTAGAACAACAAGTTTGGATTGCATCTATCCTCTATATCAGACAGATATATGGATCAAATCGTGATGATTAGAGCCTCCCTTCAAGCCAACTGAACATATCAGCAAAGACTTCTTCTCCTCCGTCCTCATGATATGGTTCGTGGTAGAGTCCGGGATAGAGTTTCCAAGTCTTGTCCTCAGAAGCTATATTATCAAAAAACTCCTTATTACGTTCAGGATCTAGAATAAAGTCATCGCCAGATTGCTGCACAAGAACAGGTGCTGCAATTTTGTCAGCTGAGTTAAATGCGTCTTTACTTGCTTTTAAACCCTCGATAGCATACCGGGGTGTTGCTTTATCAAATCGAAGTGGATCTTCTCTATTATCCTTAACAACTTCAGGATTCCTTGAGATTAATTCATGATCAAGTCCGTTATCAAAATAGAGCTTGACATTGAGTCTGGAAAGAAATGATGCTATCGCTCTGGTTGCGGAACTGACTTTTAGCCGCTCAGAAACAGCTGGAGCGGGAATTATAATGCCATCAGCTTCATCAGGATGCTTTATGACATAATGAACGATAAAGACTGCACCTAAAGAATGTCCAAACAGAAACAGCTTCTTATCATGGTGAAGAAGTTTCATGTAAGCTACCAAGGATTCCATATCCTCTGTATATTCATCAAATCTCTCAACATGACCCTTTCGACCTGGAAAGGTACCGAAACCCCGCATATCAGGGGCATAGAAAGCATATCCCTGTTCAGCGAATCGTTCTCCCAAGTACGATAGGCGGCCACTGTGAGATCCCAATCCATGAAGTCCAAGAACAATAGCCTTGGGGTCTCCCTCAGGTTTCCAGATTCGCAGCAGCATTGTTATACCGTCGAATCCTTGATACGTGCTCTCTTCACTCATCACGAAAACCTCAGAAACATAGAAACTTCGCGCCCTATGTTTCTTCCGCACTATGAATTATGCTTACCAATGAACGCAAATTGCTTGTTGGGATAATCAATGACAGTTTCAAAGTTCCTAAGAAAGTCATAACCTATGATACCGTTTTCAATCAGTTTTCCTTTTGGAGAAACCTTGCTGAGATCCAGAACAACTGCAGAGGTGTATGAAATCTCAGCATCACCCACTGCTAGTTTGTGTACTTCAGTAAGCTCCAATTGGAAATCACCACCAATTCCTCGAGCAATGCCATGGACAGGTTTGGGTTCAAGTCCAATCTGAGAAGCCAACTCGGGAGTAATCACAGTGTTGCCAGCTCCTGTGTCTAGAACGAAGTCAAACGGTCCGTTTCCATTGATATGTACAGGGACTCCAACTAGATGTGAGTCTTTGATGAACTCGAATGGAGTCCAGTTGAGATTTCTATCAGAGTTTCCTTTGCTTAGCTTGAATCGCTTCTCATCGTAATTAAGCGACATCGTACAATGTTTAATTGTTGTATAGCCCAACACTCCTTCACGACCACCACCAACCTTCAGTAATGCATTGACATCAAGAACATAGACTTCATCTTTCTCAAACTCGAGTGACCCAACACCTATAGCTGCGTCTGCATACTCTACTGGAATACCACCTCCAACGCCACGAGCCTCAGACCGGTCACCTTGACGTGTTTTAATCCCTAGACTCTCTGCGAGTTGAGGAGTTATAGTGGTTGCAGAAGCGCCTGTATCCAAGTCAAAGGTGAATGGCCCTTGACCATTGACCGTGACTGGAACCTTGACGAGACGTGTACCTATGTCGATTTCTACCTCAATCTCCATTGTTTCTGACCTCATTACTCAGGTTTGGTCCCAGCAATATAGGCACTATAAGCTCCGTAGATGCTCTCTCCGGCCTTACTGGTAATCCTTGCGTCCTTGAAACCAGCATCACGCATATGCTGCAGATACTCCTCGTCAAGAATAGCACCGCCAATGCAACCAGTGTATGTGACGACCTGATCACTGACCTCTTTCGGTAGAGGCTTTGACAATACAATATCAGAAACCATGACGCGGCCACCAGGTTTCAAAACTCGGTATGCCTCTCGAAAGACCATCCCCTTGTCTGGAGCTAAGTTGATTACACAATTACTAATCACAACATCCACAGAGTCATCTTCAACTGGCATGTCTTCAATATCACCAAATCTGAACTCCACATTTGTGATACCCAATTCTTCAGCATTCTTCTTCGCCTTTTCAATCATAGCGGGAGTCATATCAACCCCGATGACTTTTCCAGTGTCGCCAACTTTTTTACTAGCCACAAACATATCGAGACCTGCACCACTACCTAAGTCAAGTACAACTTCTCCTTCCTTAAGACTAGCAAGTGCAACAGGATTTCCGCATCCAGCAAACGATTCAGTAGCACCGACAGGCATTCCTTCAGTATCGTATCCGAGAGCTTCAGCAAGGTTTATTCTAGTGACTTTGACCTCTTGTTGAGGACCACAGCAACTAGATGTAGTTGCAGGAGCATTCTCATAATCATTACTTACTTCTGCTACTCGAGAGTACGCATCCTTCACAGCTTCTTTGATCTCATCTGGTTTCATTTCACTGACTTTCTTCATCTCAGTCACACTACCATATTATACGGTTTGGACAAACCTCAGTCACAACTGGATGATTGAGTTGAAAGATTTACCTTCATTTTTCTTTGGGTTCCGCATTCATGAGGAATTTCCTTATCAACTTTATTTTCAACCATTCAATCACAAACTATATTGGGTGTCCAATACATATTGAATTTATTGGATGTCCAATATAAACATTTCTTTCAGAGAAACAATTTGGTGATGCAGGTGAGAAAGAGTTTATTAGCTATAGGATGTCCAATAGATACTATGTCCAACCTTGAGCAGTCTGAGCAGTGTTGTCCTCCCGATTGTTGTGATATGAGAGGACTTCTTACATTTCAGATTCTTTGGGAACTGGACAAAGGAGAAATGAATGGCCAACAGATAGCTGAAAAGATTGCTATAAGGAGAGGGACCAAACCAACTCCGGGCACTATTTACCCAGCATTGAAAGAGCTGAAGGAGGGAGGGCTCATCGTTGGACGCAAAGAAGGAAGACAGATCATTTATCAGCTGACATCTGAGGGTAAAAGAGGACTTGCAGATGCCTCCAGATACTTCCTTCAAGCCTTTGGTGACATTGCTGATGATGTCAAGGTCAAGATTATCGTAATTAAAGACGATGATTGTGGTTGCTAATAAAAATAAAATCAGTAAGGTAGGAGAACCCGAGGATGGAATGGAGGGATTATTCCAGAACCTCGGATACCCCTTTGAGCTCGTTTGTAAACAGGTTCGATTTGCGGAATCATTGTGAGAGAGGATTATCTACACTCATGAATTGAACGATCGCATTTTCATTAGGGTATATCCTTTCACTCTTTTTTCATCAATAGAACATATTTCTCCCATTTGTCCAACTGCTCTTTTTAAGTTCCCAATTGTCTGTAATGTCGGTTGTAGGTAGTTTGGAGTAGCAATAGTAGGCTGGAGATCGAGTACATGTATCACATGGACTTTGTTTCCAATAGTAGAACTTACTAAGATGGTAACAACAGTTGTAGCAGCCCCTAGAAACAGGTTTATTGATGGGTTTATTCTTGTCATTGATTTTTCGATGAAATCTTCTTTTCTTAGGATACGTATGAGTTTGTTCCATCACTGCAGGAGTATTACGGACAACCTCATTTTCTACGCCCATGTTTACCACCGTATACTTATTGTATACTAATAGTTATATATTTGTCGATTAAATGTCTAGACAGCTTTAATCCAAGGAATGAGTACAACAATGAGTGACACAATGGTTCGAGTTCCCAAAGCACTCCAAGAACGTTTTGATAAGCTTGATATGAAAGATTCATGGAAATCATTTCCTGCTTTTGTAAGAGAAGCAGTCAGACAGGCTTTAGATAAATATGAAAGTCTACGAAATACTGTTTGATCTACCAAAGCCATTGACAATGCTTGGTTCGATTTCCAGGTCACAATTGCTCACATTTAAAAGGCGACTTATATAGACTCGAGCAGCCCCTTATATACTATATAAGGCAAGAGAGAAAGCGGAGTTATAGCAGATGCCACGTCCCGAACCGAAAACCAAGATTGAGAATGTCGTCGCCTCAGTTGTTCTCAATCAACGTCTCGACCTTGACGAGATCGCGGCCACAATGCCAAATGTTGAATTCGATCCTGAGCAATTTCCCGGACTAGTTTACAGGCTGAAGAAACCTAAGACTGCTACACTGATCTTCAACTCTGGTAAGATGGTCTGCACTGGAGCAAAGAGTGAGAAAGAGGCAAAGCGTGCAGTTCACAAGATTGTGAAAAATATCAAAGAAGCGGGCATTGAAATAACAGGCAAACCCGAAATCATTGTCCAGAACATTGTCGCCAGTGCTAGTCTTGGTGCTGAATTGAATCTTGAACTTGCAGCGATGAAACTTGAAAATACGCTCTACGAACCAGAACAATTCCCAGGTCTGATATACAGGATGCGAGACCCAAAGGTGGTCATACTGTTGTTTGGTTCTGGAAAGCTCGTTATCACTGGAGCGAAGTTTGAACCACAGATTGATGAAGCTGCATTGAAAGTCATGGACCGTCTTCTTGAATTAGGTGTCATGAGAATCCCTGAAGGTGAAGATTGGGGACTCGAAGACTACGAAGAAGGCGAATGGTAAAACCCGTCCATGGTTCCCGACTGAGCAATGGCTCTTCGGGGACCAATGACTCTTTCTTTACTTCTTCTTGTTGTGTTTATTCTTAGAAGATTTTATGGTCTTTCGACTAGTCACGATTTTAGACTTGTTTTTCTTCTTCTTGTCCTTTTCTTTTGATTTATCCTTGACTTTCTTAGAGGAAGTTGCAACTGAATCTGGCATTGTTGCTTTTGCCCAAAGTTCAACAGTTGCACTGTCATTTGCAGCAGCAAGAACAGTGGGTCTCTTTATCTCCTCAATTCTTTCTCTCCTTACGATTGTTGCCCCAAGTCGTTTTGCTAGTCGGAGGATTCTGATTGTTGATCGAGGTTGCATTGCTTCATTGAAGATGATAACAGGGATGATGAATGACATTACAAAGAACGGGAGTCCAAGGGTCCACAGAAAACCTACAACTGCTTCATACACAAATGCATTAGCTTCAGCGGGAACAGTCAAATCTATTGAACCTTGGAATAGTGGTACAATCAGTGGTTCATAGAAATGGTTTACGAACATAGTAACCGGAAATGCAAGGATAGCATAGCCTCCAAGCATGTTTGAAATCCAGCGACCCACACCCTGAGTGTCAGGACATTGTCGCAAGTCCATTCTATCTGATTTTAGATGAGTGACCACACCTGCATCATTCAATACCCAAGTGGGCATGAACAACAGTAGGGCAATAGGCATGAATAGCAGGGCACTCATTAGCGAAACAACAATAGGGAAGAACGCTGCAATCTCAGGATCAGGTACAAAACCCGAGCCAAACAGAAAATCTCTAAGTGGAGCACGAAACATGCCAGCAAACGCCACGCTGAATAGTGCAGGAAGTGCTGCTCTGCGAACCATTTGAGATCCACTGAAGTGAGTTGATAAGTTCATAATATTGAGATCATACTTTCCTGTTTTGACCGCTTTCGTGATAACTAGAATGACAACAGCTAGTGGAACTGCAAAAATGAAGTACTCTATAAACAGAATCGGGATTGCAATAACTAGTATTATCATGATGTCGTATCCCAAAGTTGTACTCATAGAGGAAGGGAACCAATTTGTTGGCGCCATGTTTTCAGTTATCATAAGGATTAGTTGAAGCGCTACAAAGAATCCAAGGAAGAAAAGTAAAGCCGGAGCCGCGAACCGTCTAGCACCCATCATAATGACCTAATATTTCGCTAACTTGTAACAATGTTAATCTTTTGGAAATTCTTCCCGATAGTCGGATAGGCTATTCCTAGAAAATTCCGAGCATATTCCAGAGCGGTGGAATGCAGAGTACTAGAATGATCATTGAAAGCACAAAGAGGACAATCCGACCATTGGAGATTTTCACTGTATCATTCAGAGGACCAGGATGTCCACCACCCATTGAGATTGCAAGGATGAGTATTGCCATTGTGAAATAACCAGCCAGGACCATGAGCATGAGTGCTATCCAACCAATCTGCTTGTGATATTTTGGACCAACGATTGCTCTCAATGCATGTCCACCATCTAATTGAGCAATTGGGAACAAGTTCAGTGATGTTACAAGAAGCCCCACCCAAGCAGCAAAGGCAACTGGATGCATGTATAATGTACCACCAGAGGGAACAAAGTCAACGAAGAGATATCCTACTAATGTGAACAGGTAGGGCACTCCCAATTCTCCAGACATTCCTGGAAATGCTTCTTCAATCGCAATCATTTGTTGAGCAGTTACTGGAAGAGACATAGCATAGCCCAAAAACAGAACAACCAATGTTACAACAAACCCAGCTAAAGGTCCTGCAAGACCCATGTCTATAAGTTCCTCTCTGTTATTGGGCGGACTCTTCTGAGATATGAATGCTCCAAAGGTACCACCAAGCTGTGGAATTCCTGGGATAAAGTATGGTAACGAAGCTTCGATTCCTTTCCGTTGGCACATGAGATAGTGACCCATCTCATGAGTAAAGATGATCCCCATGATTGCCAGCATGAATGTTATTACTACAAATGCCAAGTCGAGAAATGAGAAACCACTGGGATAGAATAAAGTGATGAATACTGGACTTGTGGCCTGCAAGATACCAGCAATCGCCATTGTTGAAAGGGTTGTTACGAATAGGGCATAGTTAATTTTCTTGTTACTCTTTCCGGGTTTTTGCATTGGCACAAAACGAATGAAATACTCACCATCAGCTTTGTTTCTCCATCTGACCATAGGCCAAACCTTGAGAGTTTTTGTCCTTTCAGTTAGTTCCTTGAAGACTCGATCTTGTTCCTCATTACTCGGGATAAAACCTGCTTCAGGCCATCGTACAACAAATGTGGGCATTCCGTATTCAAGGACACTCATCACTATCTGGAAGTAGATTGCTAGTATATCATTGAGTTCAGCAAAAGTTGGATAAGAGATTACTGTGCTGAATTGTTCATCATCTATAGCCAATATTGTCGTTTCTCCGAATCGTCAGTGACGTAGGGGTTTTCATTTGTAGCATTATAAGAATATCCGCTAAGGCAGCATTTTGCTTTCTTTTCTAGAAATATTTAGAGTTCTAATTCGTTCGCTAGTTTATAGGAACTATGAATGATCTCGAGCAAGTTCATAGTTTTTTTAACTGAGCCAACCACTTCTACTCGGAGTCCAGTATCTTTTAGCTGCTTTAACAAACGGTCTCGCGGTTGTGGTCTTGTTGCCAATACGACAGTTTTCGCATCAACCTCATCATCGACTCCATCTATCAAAATAGAGAGGGATTTTCTATTAATCTCAGTCACTCGTGCATTTGTGTGCATATGGATTCCTTTCTCCTTTAGAGCTTTAAGAATCACCCATCTAGTTGTTCGACCTAGGTCAACACCAAGGGCTTCATCTGCGTCATAGATATGCACAGAATCGGAACGAGGAGCCAAGTAGAGTGCAGTATAGCAGCCCAATGCACTACCACCAAGAACTGCAACATCTCCCAGATTATTCAGACCTAATGATATGGCTTCATATGCGCTAGTCACATGGGACCTCTCAACTCCATCGATAGGCGGAGCTCCGGGGAGTGTACCTGTTGCCATTAGGACACATTCAAACCCAGCTGCTGCAAGTGTTTTAGCAGTTACTTGTTTATTAAATTTCAAGTCTACTCCTAATCTTTTCAGCTCCCGGTTCATATAGGTAATATAGGCTGCAAACTCTCCACGACCAGGTATTTTCGCGGCTAGATTAAGAAGACCTCCAAGACGGTCCTGTTCCTCAAAGAGCGTAACTGTAAATCCTCGCATTGCTAAAACACGGGCAGATTCCATTCCAGCTGCACCTCCGCCTACAATAGCGATATTGCCAGAGCTGTGGGGACCAAGTTTCCGTTCCTCCTCATATCCTGCAACTGGATTGATAGCACAGGTCACGGGTTCGAGCATGAATACCTTGTCAAGACATCCTTGATTGCAACCGATGCAGGTGCGTGTGAATTGTTGTTGGTCATTCTTTGATTTTGTTGGAAGTTCAGGATCAGCAATAAATCCACGAGACATACCGATCAACTGAACTTTTTCTCGTGAGAGGATTCGCTCAGCAACGCTTACACTGTTTATTCTATTACATGCAATAACAGGAACATCAACAACTTCAGCAATTCCCTCGGCAAGATATGCATACCCTCCTCGAGGTATGTCCATAGTTATTTGAGGAATTTGGGTTTCATGCCAGCCTCCTGTCACATTGATTGCATCAATACTATGGTCAACCAGAATTGGTGCAAATATCCTATTGTCCTCAAGGGTCAGTCCATCTGGTACAAAATCCTGTCCACTAATTCGATAAAGAATCGGAAACTCGGACCCAACTGCTTTTCTCACAATGTCTACAATTTCAAGTGGAAATCTTGACCTTGCTTCGAAACTCCCGCCATACTCATCGGTTCTTTTGTTTGTTACTTCGGCCAAAAATTGATTGATGAGGTAGCCTGCTGAGCCAATGATTTCGACTGAATCGAATCCAGCCGTTCTCGCTCTCTTAGCTGCTTCCCCAAAGTTTTCTATTGTCTGCTGAATCTCATCCACTGAAAGGGAACGAGGAGTTTCTCTGGTCAGTCTACAATATCCTTCTGATGCAGAAACAGCCTGTTCACCCAACACAAGTGAGTGGGCATAACGACCAGCGTGATAGAGTTGTGCTGCTACTGGTACATTGTATGAATGAATAGTGTCAACCAAGTTGCTTAGGCCTTCGATATGCTCGTCCTTACTAATTCCAATCATAGTTGGAGTACTCATTCCAAGGTGTTCAGTATAACAGCCACCGACAATAATTAACCCAGGATTATGTCTAGCCCTTTCACGATAAAAAGCTATGAGCCTGTCTGTTACAATTCCATCAGTTTCACAATGGCCAAGGTGTGTGGCAAGCATGACAAGTCGATTCTTTAATTCGAGGTTTCCAATTGAAACAGAATCCCATAGTTTCATAGCATCACTAGTCCTTTGAATTTATAATAATGTTAAATATCCACAAAGCAAATCGAATATTCTTGAAGGAGTTATTCCACAACCTTGTAGATATAGTTGTCCACCTAGCTGGGAGTCATTGTACGCAAAATGCCTTCTAATGCACCTTCAGGTCCTTTAAAGATACGAACACGAAAACCTACACCCATGCGTTCAGCGAGACCTCTACAAGCTTCAATATCAACACCAGGAATATCAATAGCAGAGAGTTCTACTTTCATAAACGATTTACATCGTTCAATAAACTCTAGAATCGATCCATAAGCCCCTCTCCCCATCTTTGGTTTACAAAGTTGAAAGTAAATATCAGGGTCAGGAGCATTAAGTGATATCTGAATCCGATCCAAGCCAGCATCAGCTAGCTCTTGAGGAACATTCCGAGTTGGATAAATCAGAAGTCCTTGTCCGTTGGTGTTCATTCTTATTGGCACATCGCTCAATTCTTTGATTCTTCTAATTCCTGCAAGAACAGTGTCAAGATTAAGAAGTGGTTCACCAAACCCAACGAAAGCAACATCATTAAACTTAGGTTTCCATGTTTTTTCAATCGCTTCAACAAGTTCCTCTGGACTTGGATCTTCATCCAGTAATAGATTAAATCCAAACACTCCATCACCATAATTTCGAACGCAAAATAAACAATCATTCATACAACGCGATGTCGGGTTGATGTAGAAACTCGTTCCCCGCCAGTACGTGAGATTGCTTTTCGACATCGATTCAGCATCCAATGAAATGAAGCACCTGGTCTTTGTAGTATATTCATTATACAAGAATTTTGTGAGATGCGTAAAAACCCTTGAGCTTACGCTAGGATGGTGCCATGCACCAAGATTATACCAATACTAACTATAACACTTTACTTACTCTTTCTCCAGTCTCTAAGACAAAGTAGGATTAATACAATATACCATGCTGCTGCTCCAATCAAGAGGAATAGAAGCAGCTGAATTGCAAATGGATCTGTTGTGACAATGTCGGCAAATAATGCTACTGCGAAAATGACCATGAGCAGATTCATAATCAGGAACACAAAGAATCCTACAACGGTCATCCCTGATTTCAGCAAAATTCTTGCCAGCTCTGCACCAATGAAGACTATCATTATACCTACGATATAGATGAAGAAATAACTCCTCAATGCAGCATCTGGAAGTAGTCCTGCGAAGATCGACGACATAAAGAGTAGTACAGCAAAAAGTATGATCAGCGAACCATAGATACTTCCTAGTACCTTGCCAGTTTCAACACTTTCGTTTGACAAAACATCTCCTCCTAAATATCTGTTTCAATACTATGATTTAACAAATTCGAACGACTAATTAGCTATAGTTATTTACCTATCTGAAAACGGTTGGCCAATAGAAGATGGTGTTGACAAAGAAAGAACTTGCATCATTCACATGCATTCCATGTCGAGGTGGCACTCCACCTCTGGAAGAAGAGAAAATAAAATTCATGCTTGATGTGGTTCTGGGTTGGAAACGGTCAGAAAGTAATATTGACAAGATTGAGAAGCTTTTCAAATTTAAAAACTTCACAGAATCTATGCAGTTCGTGAATAGAGTGGCAGAAATAGCTGAAGACCAGGATCATCATCCAGACATCTTCATACACTGGAATGAAGTTACGATCACACTCTGGACACATGCAATAAAGGGGTTGTTTGACAACGACTTCATTCTGGCGGCCAAAATAGATGAAATCAGGTGAATGCCCAGAGAAAAGTGAGAATTGCTGTCACAAGTGTCATTAGAACTGCCACTACGAGACCATATCTAATCACTTCTCCTTCAATTCCAATCTCATCTATGACTGCTGCAGCATTCTGTATTTTAGCCGGACTCAGAACACTAGCAAGTCCCCCTCCAACTCCATTTGAGGCTGCAACAACGATCGAATTTGCTGAAATCAGATTACTTGTTTCAACATGATACCTAGTGAACATCGCGATGGCAGAGGTTTCTGAACCAGAGATGAATCCGCCAAGAAGTCCCAAGAAGGGAGCAAGGAGAGGATAGAGGAGACCAAGACCAGCTGTCACTGAAGCGAGTAGATAGATCATGTTGTTTGTTGGATCTCCAACAGTGATTGGATTTACCCAAGCTCCACCTGAGTTAACTGTCCAACCACTGAAATTCATTACATCAGCCATGGCAAAGAAGATTGCAGCAGCCAACACTGGACGTGGTGCTCTCTTCTTGAAACTTGAGAATGTTCTCTTCAATACTTCTCTATCTGTCTTCAAGAAGGGCATTGAAACAATTGTAGCGATTAGCATCAGAGTATATGCTTGCCAGAGGAATCTTGTACTGATAGCATTTGGATATGCTCCAATCTGAATTGGAAATGCTAAGTCAACAAACAGAAACTGAAAGACTTGAGGGATCATGTTTGTGACCAAACTGAGAATCACAAGTACAACCCAAGGAATGCTTGCACGCGTCAGACTTAGTCCACTTTCAACCGCTAGATCCTTCTCATTCAATGTACTTCTGTCAAGAAGTGGTTTTCCACGTGCACGGATATAGATGAAAAGGATGAGAAGCACTGTTGCTCCAGCAAATACGTTTGTAAGAGTTGTCAAAGGGAATATTACATTGCAGACAATAGCTACCAAACCAGCAGTCAGCCCACAAATACCTGCAAGAACGAAACCCTCTCTGCTTGCTAGTAATTTTCGTCCTCCAGCAATCCAAAGCATCGAGATGGCAATGCCCACACTAACTAATGGCATAAACCAGGCAAATACTGATCCAGCTTCTTGAAGTGTGACTGGTGTAGCCCATGCGCTATACTCACCTGTGAAGACAACAGCTGGCACTCCCAATAGAGCAAACGTTGTGAGTGGATCATAACCAATTGATGGTAGAGCTACAGCCACCATTGGTGAGAAGCCAAGAGCCAGCATCACCGGAGGAAGCATGGATACTGGTGTAGCTCCAATACCAACAAGGAAGAGACCTAGACCAAAACTAATCATCAGAATCTGCATTGGTCGACTCCCGCCACCTAGTGTTTTGAAAAAGACGATTAGTCTTTGAAGAGCACCGGTCTCTTGCATATAGGTCATCATCAAGATTGACGTAGCTACCATTAGTGAGATGGGAAATGACTTCACGATACCAGCAATGCTGGCAGTAATAGCTATACCAATGTCGGTTTGAAATGCTACAATTGCGATGAGGAGTGTAATGCCCCAAACGATGACACCTGTCACATCAGCTGATTTGTGCAAGATAATCAATAATACCAGTGCCAAAATAATCGGCAGGATAATCAGTAGAAATCCAAGAAAGACATCCATTATTTATTCCTCTTCAAGAGACCTTCTTCGAAATACCAATTGATTGCGCGTTTGTATCCTTCAATCATAGTTACCTTTGGCGACCATCCAAGCAAACGTTTAGCCTTTTCATTTGAGTAGACACGAGATGCATACATGATATCCACAGATTTCGTGCGCCAGAAGAATGTCTTCTTTTTTCTGTTCTTGAATGGACTGAGGATGGCCATCCCAAGTTTGGCTAAGAACTTTGGAACACGCAATCGGGGTGGTTTTACTCCAAGTTCCTCCGTCATCAATGTCACAAACTCTTCCCAGCTCATCGAGTCATCGGGACAAATGATGAATGTGTTGTTCAGAGCAGCCATAGATGTCAGAGCAGAGATAAACGCAGAAACGACGTCATCTATGTGTATATACATATACCGGGCACTGAGGTCTGTAGGTAGAGCAAAGACGTTGCCCTGATACAGTTCCTGTATCACCTCATACATGACATAGAGATCGCCTTCGCCCAGAACACCAGTCGGACGGAGAATAATATGAGCCAGTCCTGTATCATTCGTGATTTTGCAAATCGCCTGTTCAGCAAGAATCTTACTCTCACCATAACTGAAATCGGGTCGAAGCTCTGTATCCTCATTAGCCGGAGGAAATCGAATGGTTCCCATTGTTTCAGCAGTTGAGCAGTAAATAAATCGCTTAACATTGGTTCCCACACATGCATTCATGAGGTTCTTTGTTCCTTCCACATTAACTTTGAACATAAGATTCTCATCAGCTGGATAGAAGTTGAAATAGGCGGCAAGATGATATACAACATCCACGCCCTGTACAGCATTCTCAAGACTAGCGATATCAAACAAGTCCGCTTCTCTAATCTCGATTGATTTGGGTAACCCCTCAGTATTACTTGTAGACCTTACTAAGGCAACAACCTCATGCTCGTCCTCAAGGAGCTTTGAGATTAGACGACCACCAATGAATCCAGTTGCTCCGGTGACCAAGATCTTCACGGAGAGTTACCTCGAGTGACATCTTAATGGTCCTTCATTTATTTGTTCCCTCTTACCGCAGTACAAGTTTCAGTCTAAATACGAATCTATTGATGGAAGAATAACACCAGCTTCTCCTGAAAGATGAACATCAACAAGGCTAGTCAATTCGGTTTGCTCCACATTAACTTCTAGAAGTTTACCTCCAAGTTTTTTTACAATCAAAGGAAATGATGCAGCAGGATACACTATAGCAGATGTACCAATAACAAGACATACATCGGCTTTATCCAACTCAATATACACTTGGTCCATTATATCTGAGTTCAACGACTCGCCAAACCATACAACATCAGGTCGAAGATGACTATTACACTTTGGACATGGTGGAATTCCAGAAGCTGGCTCACTCAATCTTCCAGTATAGCTGCATTTGGTGCATTTCAGAGCCCATAGATCTCCATGAACCTCTAGAACATTTTGAGACCCTGCCCGTTTATGTAAACCATCAACATTTTGTGTTATCAAAAATTTGAGGATGCTTTTCTCCTCCCATTTAACCAGAGTCTTATGAGCAAAATTGGGTTCACATTCCGCAATCAGTCCTTGCCTCCAAGAGTACCACTCCCACACTAATGATGGATTGTTCGCAAATGCAGCAGGAGTAGCCAATTGCATCGCATCATAATTTCGCCACAAGCCATCCTTTCCTCGAAATGTAGGTATGTTAGATTCTCTAGAAATACCTGCACCTGTCAAAGCAACAAGATATTTTGAGTTACTAATAATCTCCGCCGCTGCTTTAATTGATCTATTGACCATATGAGAACCCTACTCACAAACGGAGTAATTTTTCTTAAGCCTAACCCTTCCAATAGTTACAAGTTGTTCGACCAATCCATCAGGCTTATTAAGTAAAACCGACTCTATGGATTCACTATTGTGAACATTCATACACAACTAAGGGGATATACAATGTCTGTTGCCGACGTCAGGAAAGATAAACAGGTCAAACGAAGAACTTGGATGATGCCTCAAGAAGTGGAAGTCTGGTATATACTTCCAGCAATCAGAAGAGAACTCGCTAAAGTCATGAAAACTAAAGTTGTTCAGAGGGCAGATGAAGATGGAAAAATGAAGGATCACAGAATCACTCAGAAGGAAATCGCTAGAATGTTGGGTGTAACTGAACCTGCAATTACGCAATATCTGCTAAAGAAGAAAGACAAAAGGTCTCGTGGAGATCAAGTTGTCCTTCCAAATCAAATAATTCGAGAAATTGAAAAATCAGCTGATACTATGATTAGCGATTATGAGAAAGCAAGAATGACTGATGAAGAGGACATCTTTGAGATAATGACCAAAGAAATCAATCGAATCATTAAAGCCATGCGAGATGCGGGAGTTATGTGCGATATCCATAGAGAATTTTGTGCTCATGCAAGCGATCCTTGTGAAGCGTGCAATACAAAATAGGTGAAACATGGCATTGTCAACCTTAATCAGAAGGTTTTATTCATGTTTGTTATACATTTGAAACTCCGAAGTAGGGTGTTTGCTATTGACAGGAGAAATCAAAGTTAGCATCGAGGATGCTTATGCAATAGTTACAATCTCACGTCCTGAAAAACTGAATTCAGTCACAAAACCAATGCTTGTAGATTTTAGTGAACAGGTTTCACAGACTATCAACAATCCAAATATCAGAGCTGTAATCTTTACAGGAGAGGGGAATCGCGCATTCAGTGCAGGGTTTGACATGGATACAGTAATGGGCCTAGAAGGAGCGGAAGTGACAGAATTCTTTAAACTGCTAGAACGTACCATGCGAATTATTCGTGAAAATCGCACCTGTGTCACGATAGCTGCTGTAAATGGATACGCAATTGGATTTGGAGCTATGGCGGCTCTCGCCTGTGACTTTCGGTTCTTTTCTGAGAATGCATCTTTTAGACTTCCAGAGGTAGAGCTGAGAGTTTTCCCAGGCGCTGGCGCAGCATCTAATTTGCTACATCTTGTTGGTCCGGCTCGAGCAAAAGATATCCTTCTCACTACTAGGACAGTATCAGCAAAAGAGGCACTTCAAATTGGACTGGCAGACATGGTAGTAAATCAAGATGAATTGATGCAGAAGACAATGCAGTTTCTCGAAGAGATACTCAACAAAGATGCAACAATTCTTGTTAGGACAAAAACATTAGTTGACGGTATGACTGGAAAAGACATCGCTGAAGCGGATGAGCTTGAAACAGCGTACCTCGATGAATGGCTTCGTGAGAGAGAAGGATCATCAGAATAGAGAGACCTCGACCCATTTGTTTAAATTGAAAATAATTGGTCTTCAGGGTCCCTCTACTCAAGGAGATGAATGACATGGCCAAGACGGCTGTAATCGCTATTGGTGGAAATTCATTAATCAAAGATAAAGAACACAAGACTGTCCCAGATCAGTACGCCGCAACTGCTGAAACATGTAAACACATTGCAGACATGATCCAGCAAGGTTGGAATGTTGTAATTACATCCGGGAATGGTCCTCAGGTTGGATTCATACTTAGAAGATCAGAACTTGCAGAGCATGAGTTACATCCGGTTCCGTTGGATTATTGCGGAGCTGATACTCAAGGTGCGATTGGATACATGATTCAGAGAGCTCTATACAATGAATTTCATAAACGAAACATGAACAGACATGTTGCATCCATTGTGACTCAGGTTAGAGTTTCAAAAGATGATCCCGCATTTGATAATCCAACCAAACCCATAGGCTCATTTATGGATGAGAAAGAAGCGAAGAAGAGGGCCAAAGAAGAGGGATGGCAGGTCAAAGAAGACTCTGGAAGAGGATGGAGACGAGTAGTACCCTCACCGATTCCTAAAGAGATTGTGGAACTTCCAGGTATCAAGGCATTACTCAACGATGACATTATTGTATATGCAGTAGGGGGTGGAGGAATCCCTGTCGTTGCAAACGATGCAGGTGAACTAGAAGGTACTGCTGCGGTCATTGACAAGGATCGAGCTTCTAGCCTTTTAGCTACTGACCTTGAAGCAGATGTCTTGCTCATATCCACAGCAGTCGAACAAGTCTATCTAAACTTCGGTAAGGAGAACCAAGAAGCTATTGACAAAATGGACCATATTGAAGCTCAGCGTTACATGAAAGAAGGTCACTTTACACCTGGCAGTATGTATCCCAAGATTGAAGCATGTGTTCAATTCATTAAAGATGGAGGAGAGATGGCAATCATCACAGATCCTCCAAATATAATGCGTGCTCTAAATGGAGAAACAGGCACAAGAATTGTGAGAGGATTTGCAGTACCACCACCACCTGAGAGAACATAACAACCGCTAAATTAATCGATGAGCATGTTTCGTGATTCTTGATTACTATGAAGTTTGAACAAGTTTCTACAAATAATGCCCCAAAAGCGATAGGGCCATACTCACAGGGAACAAAAGGCAATGGATTTGTATTCTGTTCTGGTCAGATCCCAATGAATCCTGAAACTGGAGAATTGGTCAGTGGTTCAATTACTGAACAGACAAAACAGTCACTAGCCAACGTGAAAGGCATCATTGAGGCCGCAGGGTCATCAATGGACAGAGTAATGAAAGTCACGGTGTTTCTCAAGAACATGGATGACTTCTCTGAAATGAATGCAGAGTATACCAGGTGGTTCTCTGACATTCCACCGGCTCGTGCTGCAGTGGAAGTCGCCCGCCTTCCAAGGGATGTTGATGTAGAGATTGAAGCTATCGCACTGCTTTAATCATTCCACATATGGGACTATAAACGCGAATCAGTTAACATGATACTGTCGGTGTCCTATGACACCATTTATTGGGGAGCCGAAGGGCAAGCACCGTTGCGTCACCGCTCATGTTCACATACCGAACTTTTATATCGATGTTCGATAGGCACCGTTGTGCATATCGACTAGGTGAAACACATGAGTGGAGGACAGACAAGACTCTATGCAATTTTAGCCGTTGCAGTATTGATTACAGCATCTATCGGCGTATATCTTGTGATGGTGTCAAATATACCAAATCTGGATGTAGCACCGGAGGTTAACCTTACAGGAAGAGATGGTATATCAGTCAACGTCACCCTTACAGAAATGACAGAGATGTCGACAATCACACGAACAGGTTCTTACCAAAACTCCTACGGTAATGTGAGAGGAGTAGGAGTCTATACGGGAGTCTTGATATCAGATCTCTTAGAACTAGTAGGCGGAATGTTGGAAGATGATTCAGTCAGGATAACTGCTTCTGATGGATATTCACAAACATTCGAATATGGTAAGGTCTATCCTAATGCAACTGCTTGGGACATCCAAGGAGATATGGTCTTAGCCTATGGATACAATGATACAATAGTACCGGACTATGAGCGCGGATATCAGCTTATCTTTCTCCCTGAAGATGGGTATTACTCCAATGCAGATGCAAATGCTACAACAGATCCAGATCCATATGCTGCAGGACCGCAGTGTGTAAGTAATATCGTAGAAATCAAAGTTCTTCGTGCATTGGTTGTTGATGTAGCTGGAACAGTTGAATCGTTTAAATTGAGAGAGATAACAGAGATGACATCAATCACAGGAGAAGGAGGTTATATGAGGAGTAGTGGAACTATCAGTGGACCATACAACTTCACAGGTGTCAGTGTTTTCGCTCTTATCTCAGGTGTGGTAACTCTTCCATCAAACTATACTTTGACTGCAACAGCGAGTGATGGATGGAGTAGTGAATACACAAAATTCATCGTAGAAGGAACAGTTAATGGATATACTCCAACTGGAGATCCTCTAGATGAGATTCATAGTACTATGATGCTAGCGTATGAGGAGGACGGAAATCCAATTGCTGATGAAGATGGACCATTACGTATTGTATTCATCAATGAGGATGGAAATCTAACTGATGGGTATAGGTGGGTTAGACAAGTAGTCAATCTTACAATCACAGAGGTGCTGGATTCAGGACTCGCCCAAGAGGCAAGTATTCTTGGAATTTCTGGCGATTCAATAGTTGAAATGCAAATGTGCGGTCAGAGCAACCTTTTTACCTATACATTAGTGCGCAAGCGTTAGAAAACCTCGGAGTACAGAGTCTTGGATTCAACCTTCATTGACATTGGAGATGTCGAGTCTCTTGTGGATCAAGCATCTTCACTCATAGAGATGCGATTATTCAACGAAGCAATGACAAAGCTTCAAAGAGGTCTCTCAGTAGATCCAACGAATGTTCGAGCATTGGAGAATCTAGTGATTTGCAATTTAGAGCTTGGGAAACCTAAGATGGCGATTCATGCATTGAACAGTCTACTCCAATTAGAACCTACATCTCCTGTTAGGTGGGGTGATAAGGGTTTCATTCATCTCTTGCTTAATGAGAACTCAGAAGGAATTGGTGCGTTAAAAGAGAGCTTGAAACTCCAGCCACGAGATGTTCGTAAATGGGAATTGCTTGCATCAGCACTAATCTCTGAAGAGGAATGGGATGAAGCAATGGATGCATTGGAAAAGTCGCTTGATCTTAATCCAAACTCTGCAGTCACATGGTACAATCTAGCTGTCTGCCATCTATACTTTGAAGATTTCAGTTCTGCTCTTGAAGCTGTGGAATATGCAATCTCAATAGAACCGTCACTGGAAGATCTTGCAGAACCATGGATTGGTTTCCTTGATGAAGATGAGATGATTGAAGAAGATTATCCAACAATTTCAGGAATCGTTGCATCTTGATTAGTGTCATTTCTCAACTTCTGAGGGATTAATCTTTTCTAATTCTTCTTGAATCTGATTCCCAATCTTATTCATTTTGAAGGATTGTGCTGTGACTAATCCTTGTTCAAGAGCTGAGATTATTCTCTGTTCTTCCAAATCCCTTTCAGCTTCATCTTTGATGTCCTGAAGAGCCTGAATCTTCTTTGGCATAATAGCTAGTAAACTTTCAAGGGCTGCTTTTGCTTCCTCACTTGTAGTGAATGTAGTGTCTTGTTCAGCATCAAAGGAGGATACAATCCTGTCAATCTGACCATAGAGTTGGTGATACTCTTCATAGGCTGTTGATAAAATCTGATGTACTTCTCCTTCAGGTTCAGCCGCTTCAAGTGCGGCGGATAACTTCTCCATTGCATTTTCAAGGAACGCCTTTCTTTCTGGAAGCTTGGTTCTCTTTCGTTCTATCCAGCGCCACTCATTAGAGATTTGACGAGAAAGTCCCAATGCCTGATTAATTGTTTCGCGGAACTCTCCAAATTTCTCCATAGCTTCGTTGAGGTTTGTTTCGAGTGTTTCAACAACATTGAGAAGCTGATAGCTATGCATATCTCCTGCTTGTGCTTCTGCTAGAACCTTACTCTCTTTTATGGCACGACCTGCAGAACTCCACAGTTTGTCAATTTCTTCAGAGTCACGATCCGTTCCTTTTCGAACCTCTAATTCTTCGGTTAGTTGACGAATGTCATGATCGATAGTCTGGAGTTCTATAATTTTTGCTTTCAAAAGAGCTTTTCCAAGTCGGATGTTCAGTTCATCAGTAAGTAATTGACGTTCTTCAGGAACCTCCAACAATGCATGTGTGTTGTCAATTAGGATTTGAAGGGCATTTTCGTACTCAAGAACAGATTCATGAAACAGACCTTCTTGGAACCTCTCGTCACCCTTCTTTTCAAGCTCAAGAGCCCCCTCTAAGACATCATAAGGGGATGTCTTTAACAAACTATCTGTCCAGATTGGTAATTCATCTGTACTCAAATCGAGGGGTCTTCCTGAGATTAACAAGCGTAAAACTAAAACACCTTCTGGAGTAGCCACATACAAACGATCCTGATCTGCAGAAACCCAATTTACTTTTTGATTGTTGAGTTCAACAACTCCTATTTCTTCACCTCTCTTCAAATCCCAGATAGTGAGAAATCCCGAATTCGTTGCTGCAATTAGATAGAAGTTACTTGCCCACATTGAAGATACAGAGCTTGAACTACTTGTTTCAAGGGTACGAATTAGACTCCATTCAACGCGATCATAGACTGCAACTTCTCCGTTTGAGGTGCCAACTAATACGAATTCATTATTTCCAGAAATCACTCCACCTTTCCCTTTCTTATCTAGACGTGCAAGTTCTGATGGGGCTGTATCTTGAGCCTTCAGCCAAACTCGTGGTTCTTCCTTTTTGGTGCTTGTACAGATAATCTTGTCATCTGCCCAGATATCAGTGATATCAGATTTGTGAAGTTGCCAGCTTGATGTCTCATGTGTGCCTTTCTTGATAGAAACCAATCTGCCCTCTCTTGCTCCCACATAGAAATTATCACCTGAAAGAGTGGATGTAAGTGCGTGATAACTGAGTTCGAACCAACCTTGTAGCCCCCAAGTATCCTTGTTCCAAACATAAACTCTCCTTTCACATGTAGCGAAAACTTGTGTTTCATCAACATCAACAATCAAAGGGGGAGTATCGGTTTCTTCAAATTCAGCGACAAGTTGCCACCCGTCTTTAGACCAAACACGAACTCGTAAATCGTCACAAGCAGCATAGACAAAACTATCGTCATATGTAATATCAACAGCAGAAGTATTCAATGTAGTTATTATTTCATGGCTCAAGGCTTTTGCATTATTTGAGCCCGCTCTTTTGTCCATAATTTCTCCCCATGAACATGTGAAACTAGATTTCCTGAGTTTTGATGCACTTAAGGCAGTTTCTTTCACGGTTAAACCTTAAAAAAATGACGTAAATTTGTATATAGACATCGTTGAATACATGATACAATCGTTGAAAAGGGAGGACCCACACAGAAAGAACTTAAGACATCCACCACCAAAAATAGCCATACTAGACGGAGGTAGGCATCTTGGACACAAGTGGCTGGCGCCGAGAATTAGACAAACTCGCGGAATTGAAAGGAATCCTAGTTTCAGTTAATCCTGCGATGGAAGAGCAATCAGATCGTCAGGTTCGACAGCTCTATGATATATTCGCAAATTTGACAAAGAGTGAGAACGACTTAGCAACTGCAGGATTTATGAAGAAGAGAAAGATTCAGGATCAGGTTGATAAAACCAGAAGCGATCTCGAAACCGATTTCATGAGAGTGACTCGAGACTTTGCAGAGTATTTTCGCAAAGAACACAAAGACACTCTGGCTATAGCACCGAAAATTCAGTCTATAAAACCTAAAGAAGTGAAGGGTATATCTACTTTGAATTTCCCAGGAATTGGAGCTGGTGATCTCAAAGACTTTGAAAAGCTACATGAATTTGCAAAAGCTTTCTCAGCACTATACCTCGAAATTCATGAAGACGTATCAAGAGAAGTAAAATCAACGCTTGATGAGAATAAAGCAACAGTGGATACCTATGAACGCCATATCACTATTGACAAGAGTGAAGTTGCCACGACAGTATCGAATGATGATGTAGTTGGTCTATCTCTGAGAGACATGATTATTCTGAATGACAAGCTTCAGGCAGATCGTCAGTTTCTAGATGGAAGAAAAGACGAAGTGAGTAAACTACTTAGTTCTTCTCTTGTCGGTAACACCGAATCTCTGCAAGCCTCTGTAGAAACTGCCTCTAGATTAGGTCTTGAACTGCCAATCGAGTTTTCTAAGGAACTACGGATAATTGCCCGAGATGCATCTAAAGCCGATACTTTGACATCACTTATTGCATTGGAGAATCAACTTCATTCTGCGAAAGTGAAGATGGCAAATATGCTTCGGGATAGGATAATCAATATCAAGCATGAAGTTACAGCCAAAATTGTTGAAGGGGGAATTCCAACGACAGCAGATGTTATTCCTCCTGCTCCGAATGTAAGTGTTGAAGGAGAGGGTATAGCAAACCTTCTCTCCAGTTATCAAAGAATGGTCGAATGGGAAGGCCAAGTCAAAATAGCTCTAAGAGAACGTTTGTTCGAATTACTTGATGATGTTGAGAAAGCAACTGATCATCCTGATGATGCTGGAATTAAGGATGTTATTGCAGTACGGCAATTCATTGCAGATTCTAAGAAGACCCTTAAGAAAGCTGAGATTGATGATATGGTTAGGGTATACCTCCAATCAAAACAAATGGATGATGAATATCGAAAGAACATTACAGAGAGTATCCGTAGTTATTTGGCACGATTCAATGAACTCGCAACATCTGCTGACAGAGTTTTGGACCACGCTCAGTTGAGTAAGAAAGCTCCAAAGGTTGAGGAGCTTGAAGGTGGTATTGTTTACTTACTCGGTTCACTCACTAGTCTTAGAAGTGCAGTAGAAAGCGGTGTTGCTACATTCCGAGAAGCATGTCAGCAGGAGATTGATGCTATCGTACTTGACCTCCAAACAGTAAAGCCCGCCTATGCGGAGATATTCATGCCAATAATCGTTGAACTTGATGAAGGTTCGAGCAGAATACGGGTTCTGGATGATTTCTCAGAAATCAAGTCCGAGATGCGTACTATCAAAGATGGAATCCTTGTGAAAGCTCAGGACGCACTTGAGAACCTCCGATATAGGCTCGGTGTAAAAATCAGACTTGCTGCTGCAAAGCTGATGGGTGCAGGAGTAGAAATACCTACTGAAGCACAGGAGGCAATTAGTGAATTGAACAGTGTTGGTGTAGCAGCTGACAATGTTTTCAGTCTTCCTGCAATTGCGCGGAAGATGGTGGAGATTTATGAGAAGAAAATCCAAGAGAAAATCATTGAGAAACTTGGCATCGAGGTTGATGCTCTCATAACTAGCCTTGACCGAGCTAGTAGTATCGGTGTGAAGCTTCAGAAGGAACTAAAAGTACTCAATGGTCTCAAGACTAAGCCACCATCAGAACTGGAAGATGCAGCAGATGCATTTGACAAGCTCATGAATCTGACAACCTCACCTAATGTTCATAAGAAAATTCGGGATCGAGTTGATGAAGCCTATATTCAAATCAAAGGAGCATTATCACTGTTTGAAGAACAGGGCATGTCAGAGTTTGTTGAACGTCTAAAAATTCTCATCGACCAGGTTCCAACAAAACTAGAAACAGATTCACCACATGTAAATGAAGCACTAGATGTATGTTTGACTCTAGCAAACATCCAAGAAGAAATGTTGCAGATGATCAAAAACATTGCTGAAAAGAGTGGTGAAACTCATATATCTGATCTTAAAACGAGAAGCCAGTATTACTCCACAATTGAAAGAGTCGTTGAGAAACATCCGGATGATTTCAGTAAGTTTGTGTTTAACATCAAGAAGATGAAATCTTTAGAAGATGGACTGACCGAAGCAGTCGATCTTGATGCAGCAATTGCTAATTTCTATGAGCTAGGAGATATGAGAAGGCAATGGTTGGATAAGGCAGTTTCAATGGATGACTGGCATAAGTCACTCAGAATGTTCATGACTGGATTTAGTCCTGCAGATAAGGCAGAAGCTCGTGACAAATTCATTGATGACGCAATAAGGAAAATAAGAGAGACCTATAGCAGAGAGGATATCAGTTCATACCTCAGTTGGGCCATAAAAGTGAGTGCTCAAGCTTTGGTCGATTCGAGAAAGAAATAGGAGAAAAAACCAATGTTCGGTAGTAGTCCACCTAAAAAACCCGTAGAGAGTGATGATACAACAAAGGCTGCTGAAGTCTTTGCAATTGGTATTGGAGAATGTGGGTCAAACATTGTTGGATCGTATCTTCAAACCAGCCGAGACAAGAAACTACCTTCAAGAGTTAGAGGCTATCTACTCATCAACACAGATAGAGCAGACCTCACAAAGGTTCGTCAGAAGTACGGTATTCCTAAAGAGAACACCCTCCTCTATGGTGCGAGTGAAATTGGTGTTGGTGGCCGTTTCATGGATGGATACAATTCAGTCATGGAATCAAAGGACATCATTTTTGACCAGCTTAGCAATCTCGGGTTTGAGGGTGTTTCAGGTTTCTGTATCTTCACAAGTCTGGGAGGCGGCACAGGATGTGGAGGCACTCCAGCAATAATTGAATTGCTAAAACAAAGGTTTCAAGAAGAAGAAGGTCGTCGAATCTTCGTATATGTTATCGGAATCTTGCCATTCGAAGGGCAGTCTAGTGAGGCCTTGAACTCAATCTGGGCAGTTTCAAAGCTGCTTCGCGCACAGCTCCAAGAACGAGGAGCAGACCTCACAATTCTACTCTCGAATAGAACAATGCTGAAACGTATTCTTCAGTGGAGAAGAGGTGACACTGTGGATTATCTTCAGAGAGAGCTAGAAGTTGATATTGCAGACATTGATTCCATCGAAACAATGGTGCCATCGACTCTTGAGGATAGTACTGCTGCAGACACAAGGACCGAACAAGCTTTCGTAGAGCTCGTCAATCCACTAGCGCTCGATGTTGTTGAAGCGATGCTATCACCAGGAGTCTGGGAGCAGTCAAAGGATGTTTTCCCAACCACCGACCTTGCGGACTATGCAAGAAAGCTTGACCCTGTTGTTGTTCCTGCACTCTATACAGATATTGGACTAATACCTGATGCAGGGAGCATGCCCAAACAACTGAGAACTATGATTGATTATGCAGTGAAGGAGTGTTCCTATGCTGATGTTGGAGAAGAACCAAATGCTGAGAGTGTCTATTATGTATTATCTGGAGGAAGACACGTAGCCAAAGCTGAATTTGGAATGCATGTCAAGGAGTCACTCGATAAGTTCATAGCTCCTGGAGCTGCAATAACACCTTGTTACGTTCAATATCATGAGCAGGACCCTAAAACCAATTTGCTACTTCTGCTTGGATTGCCCAAGATACCTGAACTTGTACAAATCATAAACGAAGCAACCCAATTGGTCAATTTACACAGTGGAGCCTCGCCACTAAAACAGGGCTGGTTCATGAGATCTAAAGGTACAACAAGAAAGGAACTTGTTGACGCAATCAATGACTTCCGTGAACTCTTCAGTTACTACATGACTCCAGGCGAAGGAATGACCATGGAATAAAAGATGGTGATGACAGATTGTCTGACTCTTCCTCTTTCCATTATGAAGATCTCATAGATAGACTTCTCCTTATCGTCACTTTGAATTCAACACTGATACACTTCCTCCTCAGCTCACAAGTTGAAGAGAGCATTGACCCAGATCGTGTTGATTCATTGACTCAGGGACTTCTTCGAACTCGAAAGTGGATGGAAGAAGCCACTACAATGAAGGGTGTCCCTCCCTCCACTCAGAATATCATGAGCCTTATTGTGAAGCGACTATCTCAAGTTGAGAGTCTATTACCTAAACTTTCAAACAAAGCAAAACAAGCTGAATCGGGAGTGGCAACACAGGAGATTCTTTCTCTATTGGACGGAGCCAAAGCGGCACCGAAAGCATCAGGTGTTAAGAGTTCGGAACTTAAACCTTCACCTGATGGTGAAATTATTCCTCTTGTTGGAGGAGAGATTGCCAAGCCAATCGAAGCATATCGAAAGGTGGATGTAGAGGATGACCAATTTGGTTTGATTGGTCAGAGTCAACGTCTGATTCAACAAAAAAGTAAGACTTGCCATGTTTTACTTCCAACATTCTGGTTAGAATCATTGAGAGAGATTCATCGCTACAGGTCCGACTCGCCATATCTAGGAGATGTTATTGAACTACCTGCGCGAATCCTAGTGAAGACTGCAAAAGGTCTATTGACTGAGGCTCCGGGTGCAAGACTACTACAAGATCTTATGAAGGGTCGACAGCAGGAAAACTACTTGAACCCATCTGAAATGGAACGAATAGAACGTGCTGTCGCTAAGTATTATTCAGGCGTTGAATCGATTCTCAAAGAAGAAGAGGTCGATGTCAAGGATAAGATCCTTGAAGCACAAACTGCGTTTGACGGGTTTGGTTGGGGAGGACCTGAACTTGAGAAACGAATCATCAAGAGGCTGAACCAGCAGGTAGAGGAAGCCATCCAAAATGCAGAGTCTGGAACGGATCCTGCACGTCAGGTAATCCATGCAGAAATAGCAAAGCTTCTTTGTAAGCTCCAGCATGCAATCCTTGCAGAGCCAAGGCTTAGAGAGATTCTTACGCAAATGAAGCCATAAACTGTTTGAATTCAACTTTTAGAAATTTTCAGAGACGCATAGTTCATATAAGGGATATATGTTGACTCCACTCAAGAACACGAGGGTGAGAGATGACTGGTCTAAAGACTATGCTAAACCCCAAAGTAACAGCAGTTGTTGGTGTTTCTACATCAAACCCTTTCAGTCCGGGAAATGTGATCTTCCGAAAACTTGCATTTGAAAATGGGCTTCCAACATACCCAATAAATCCGAAAGGTGGGACTATTGAAGGAGTTGCTGTCTACAAATCAATCACCGAAGCTCCTGGTGACATTAAATTAGCAGTTATCTCAGTTCCTGCCAAGTACGTTCCTGGCGTATTGATAGAATGTGGAGAGAAAAGAATCAGGTCAGTGATAGTTGTTTCAGGTGGATTTAGTGAGGTCGGAGCTTCCGGAGCTAGTCTTCAATCTGAAATCGTTGAGATTGCTAACCAGTACAAGATTTCAATGGTTGGTCCAAACTGCATTGGTGTTTTTGTACCGAATGTTCTGGATACCTTCTTCCTTCCTTCTGAACGAGTAGCACGTCCAAGAAAGGGAAATGTGGCAATAATTTCTCAATCAGGTGGTTGGCTCATAGAACGACTTGAAGAGTTCGCCGCCCGAGATGTAGGGATTGCTGCAGCAATTTCGATTGGAAACTCAGCTCAAACAAAGGTTACAGATTTTATCGAGCACTTTGGTAATGACAAATCTGTTGATGTTATTTGTGCATATATTGAAGGATTTGGTCCTGGAGAGGGAAAGAACTTCGTAAAAGCCTGTGAGAAGATTGCTCCGAGGAAACCAGTTGTTGTTCTTAAGGGAGGAGAATCTGAAGCAGGCCATAGAGCAACGCAGAGTCATACTTCATCATTAGCCGGGGATCATGCTATCACAACTGCAGCCTTTCAGCAATACGGAGTCATCCATGCTTTGGATGAGGATGAGGTGATGGCATATGCGAAGGTGTTTTCATTCAAGCCCAAGTTTATGTTAAGTCCAAGAATAGGTACACTGACTGTTAGTGGTGGACATGGTGTGATTGCAAGTGACGAAGCTTCGCACTATGGTCTTCTAATGCCCTCTTTCAATAGGGAACAGCAGGAATCAATGCGAGAAGTTATGACTCCGGCTTACCAAGGAATTGCCTCTTTTCGTAATCCTTGTGATCTCACTGGGAGTGCTTCTGATATTGATTACGAAAAAGTTCTCGACAGAATGCTTGGATTTGAAACAATTGATGCTTCTCTACTTCTTCTATTGCCATATGCTCCAGGCATTTCTCTTCAGATAGGGGCCAGAGTGGCAAATGTGGCGAAGCGTCATGATAAGACTGTAGTAGCCTATGTTCCTGACTTGGACAAGTATGAAGTGATTATCCGAGGGTTTGAGATTAATGGTATTCCTGTCGGCGACACTATTGAGGAAGCTGTTCAGATGCTAAATGCAATCAGGAAGAGGTCAAAGTACCTCCAACGTGTTGGAAATCTTTGATTATATTCCACTAGAAATCTTTTGATAGTCAATCCCTAGCGATTTGAGAGATTCGACAAGCTTACCGCTCAGAATAAGAGGTTTCGACGATAACTCCTCAACCTTTTTGGAGCCAGTGAGGTACATCGCCACCCTAAGACCTTCAAGGATTCTCTCAAGCTGTACAACAATATCTAGAGCGCTTCCATGAACTGCAGGTCTAAGCAATGGATGTGCAACGCCTGCAGCGATCGATCCAAGAGCAAGAGCTTTCGCAACATCAAGTCCGTTTCGAATGCCACCTGTAGCTATCACATCAAGTTCAGTTGCATCAAGAACCATTAGCACACTCAATGCAGTTGGGATACCCCAATCCCAGAATTCGAGACCTAGTTGAGCCTTCAGATCATCATCCTCTTTGAGAGCTCGGAAATATTCCACTCCAGCCCAACTTGTCCCCCCAACACCTCCAACATCAATTCCAACAACACCTGCCTCTTCGAGACTCTTAGCTACATCTCCAGAAATACCGGCTCCAGTTTCCTTGACAATTACAGGCACATCAACTGAATCGACAATCGAAGCTATACTCTCAAGTGCTCCTTCCGAGTTGCAATCACCTTCAGGCTGTATAGCTTCTTGAAGGGGGTTTAGGTGAATTGCTAAGATGTCTGCTTCAATCATAGAAATTGCGTCAGGTGCAACATCGACATGCGTCGCACCAATATTGGCAATAACAGGTACTGATGGTGCAGTTTCTCGAACAATTCTGAAAGTATCAACCAATGACTCATCTTCAACTGCTGCTCGTTGACTCCCCACACCAATCGGTAGCCCGAGTTCCTCTGCAGCACTAGCAAGTTTCATGTTCACACTCTTTGTTTGAGGATGACCTCCAGTCATTGCTGCAATAATAAGCGGAGCTCCAGCACGGAGTCCAAAGAAATTAGTTGTGAGGTCAATGAGATCCCTATCGATTTCAGGAAGAGCATTATGAACAAATTCTATATCCTCGAACATTGTTGTTCGCTGACATTGAACATCCTCATCTAGACATATCTCAATGTGTTCAATCTTTCTCCTTCGAGTCATAGATGCTTCAGATGCATCATCGTCAAGGTTGGAATCTGCAGACAACCTTCCTTCAACCATTTAAGTTCCTCCAACTATTTGTAAGATACATCGATATATAGATAGGAGTTGTGGTCGGATAGATTTTACATAAATCGACTGAACTTGCGCGATGCGAAGCCTTTATTCAATGACTTTGACCAGTCGCAGAATGTGTGGGAACTATGACTGATGAAGAAAAGTATAGGGTCGAAACTCCCCAAGAAGAGGAATCCCAAGATGAGGAAGAGAAAAAAGGATTCTTTCGACCACTTCCTGAAAGGGAGCAGCCAAAGCATGTCGATAAAGAAGGAAGACCACAACCTATCGTTAAACTTCTAGGTATCTCTATGTTTGAAAAGAGAAGAGACACCCTCATTCTGGTTCTCATACCAGCATTAGTCGCACTCATCAACACAACAATTTACTCTCTAGTAATCACAAATCAATTAGAAAACTCTGCAACATACCTCTTCTTCTTACCAATAGTTGTAGCCATCCCAATAGGATTAACTGTACCTGACGCAGGTCGAGCTCTAGTTGGAGGATTCTTAGGAGCAATATTCTTCATCCTGTTTTTTGTAATATTTCTCAGTAGTCCAGGAATTGTGATTCCACACCTAGGATTGGATCAGTTTCTTGTTAGTGCATTAATGATTACTTTTGCATACTTCATCCTGATGATCCTTGCGACTCTATTAGGCTCAGTTGTAGGACTAATCTTACGAGAGTTTCTATGAATTGACTCTCAGAAATTGTACACATCGACCCGAGAATGCAATAGAATTTACATTGAAGGCTACTCCTCAAATAGCAGATAATATATTAGTAACGATTTTCTCGGAACATTCGCATGAAGCGGATAGGCGTCCTCATCAGTGGACGTGGCACAAACCTTCAGGCATTGATTGATGCTCAGATTCGTGGTGATCTGAGCGGTGAGATTGTCATCGTTTTGAGTAATAAGACTAAAGCCCTAGGTCTCAAACGTGCTCGAAAATCAAACATACCTACAGCAGTTGTTACAAAGAAACTTCATACTAGCCGAGAGGATTTTGACAAACAGGTAATGCTAATTTTGAATGATTACAAAGTGGATTTGATTGTCCTTGCTGGATATATGCGAATCCTAGGAGATGAGTTTGTTGAAAAATTTCAGAATAGAATCATTAATGTCCATCCATCACTTCTCCCTGCATTCAAAGGAGTCAAAGCACAATGGCAAGCAGTTGAACATGGTGTAAAGGTTTCTGGATGTTCAACACATTTTGTGACAAAAGAGATGGATGATGGACCTTTGATTCTACAGAAAGCTGTACCTGTGTTTCGAGAAGATACCGGCGAAACTCTTGCAGAGAGAATTCTTCCAGAAGAGCACAAGATACTGATTAAATCTGTCCAGCTTTTCTGCCAAGACAAGTTGCAGATTGAAGACAGACGGGTTGTAATTAAGGAGTAATGATGTTCATGTGTGGAGTGCTAGGAATTCAAGGCACATTTTCTTTGAAAAACTCGAAAGATCTTTTGCTTCTACTTGCGCATAGGGGGCAAGATGCAGCAGGACTTCTCTGGCTACAGGATGGATCAATGAAAACTGCCAAAGCAATTGGTAGTCCTGCAAGAATCAAGATCCCAGAGGGTACTAGTTCGCATATTCTTGGGAGCACAAGATATCCAACTACTGGACGTCGAGTTGCATCTGAAGCAGACCTGAACACATTCGTCGGTCCTTTTGAAACAGACGGGCTTGCAGTGACACACAATGGAAATGTAACAAATATCAATACAATCACAAGTAATGCATATGACTGCGATACTGAGTTTATAGTAGAACGACTTTCGTGCCATATGAAGGAGAATAATGGCAATCTACAGGAAGCATTCAACCAACTCGAAGCTGAAGTTGATGGAGCATTCAGTCTTGTAGGAATATGGGATGGAAAACTATTTGCATATCGAGACAGTCGAGGATTCAAGCCACTCGTTTTCGGGAGAACAAGCGCGAGAACTATTGTAGCGTCTGAAAGTACTGTTCTGAACATGGCTGGAGTTCCTCTTGAGAGAGATGTGTATCCAGGAGAATTGCTCATATTTGATCAAGGAGGAGCTATGGAGTCTTACTCAATAAATCAGAAAGTCACCCACACACACTGTTTCTTTGAATACGTGTATTTTGCACATCCAGCAGCTACTTTAGAGAATCAGTTAGTCTACGATGTCCGTTTTCGACTAGGAAGAGCATTGGCTCAAACATTCATTAAAATGAAATTGGAAACTCCAGATTACGTTGTTCCAGTACCGGATACAAGCAGACCTGCAGCGCAGGCTATGGCTGAAACTTTACAGGTGCCAATGAGAGAGATAATTCTGAAGAATAGGTATCTTGGTCGAACATTTATCATGAAATCTCAGGATGAGAGAAATTCTATGGCACGTAACAAATACATCTACCTTGACGACAAGATTAGAGGAAAGAACATCCTTGTTGTTGATGATAGCGTTGTACGTGGGACTACAGCAAAGATGATTGTAAAGGATTTGAAAAAGAGAGGAGCCTCTAAGGTCTATTTTGCAGTAACATGTCCTCCACAATCACATGCATGTTATTATGGAATTGATATTGCAACGGACCGCGAACTTATTGCTTCCACATCGAATGTTGAGGAAATAGCATCCTTTATTGAAGCTGATGCACTCATCTATCAGGAAACCAATACGCTTGAGAATGCTATAGGTCTCAAGGATTTGTGTCTAGCGTGTTTAGATGGGAGTTATCCTACTGAGCATGCCCGGAAGATCCGTGACAAAGTTCAGAGTATTGATACTACAGACATAGCGGAACGAGACTACGAGAGGGAATTATCATAATGAAGATAGGGACAATTGCAAGCCACAGCGCCCTTAATATTCTCTCAGGGGCCAAAGTGGAAGGATTTGAAACAGTTCTTTATTGCACCCCTGACCGAGTGAAGTTCTATGAGTCCTTTGGAATGAAAGACTCCATTGAACAGGTAGAAACATTTGAGGATATTCTGGAAATGGACATCACTGACGTAATCATGATTCCGCACGGTTCTTTTGTCGCTTACATCGGTGCTGAGAGAATACTTGATTCAAACCTTCGACTTTACGGGAATAAACATCTTCTACGTTGGGAGGAAAACCGGGAACTCAAGTCACAACTAATGACAGAAGCTGGATTCCGAGTCCCGCGGGAATTTAGTACAATTGATGAGATTGACTGTCCTGTCATTGCTAAGACACACGGAGCTGCGGGAGGAAAGGGGTACTTCATTGCGCAGAATCTAGATGAGATTCAGAAAAAAATTGATCCCTCGCAAAAATATTCGTTCCAAGAGTATATAGTAGGCACAAAGGTCTTTGTCACTTATTTTCATTCGCTTGTTCACGAACGGACAGAAGTTTTCGGGGCAGACATTCGCTATGAAACAGACGCTGATGCCAACCTTCGATTTGATAAGCAACCAAGCTTTGTTGTTGTTGGAAATCTACCCCTAGTGCTTCGAGAGTCAACCATTATGCAGTACTACAATATGGGAGTTTCATTTGTGGATGCTTTTCAAAGACTAGCAGGTGATACGATTCCTGGACCATTCTGCATTGAAACAATAATTGACAAAGAACAACGCATTGTTAGTTTTGAATTCAGTGGGAGGATTGTTGCTGGTACAAATGTCTGGATTCCCACATCTCCATACTCGTATATTCAGTTCGGGGAGCAAATGTGGATGGGAAAGAGAATCGCAATGGAGATTCGCGAGTTAATTGAACAGGAGAGATTGGAGGAAGCAATTACATAGAGGATGTGATAAGAATGAAGCTACCCAAAATTGGAATGATTGGTTCCCATAGTGCAGAGGAAATTGGAGTAGCTGCGAAAATAAATGGGTTCGAAACAGTCATTGTAGTTCAGAAGGGAAGAGAGCAACTCTATTCAAATTATAATAAACACCTCTATGATGAGATTATCATTGTTGATTCTTTCAAGAATATTTTAGATGAAGATGTACAACAGAAACTGAAACAACTGGACACAATTTGGATTCCGAATAGATCGTTCTCAGTTTATGTTGGTTATGATGAGATTGAAAATGATTTCAAAATCCCTATCTATGGAAACCGACATATCCTGAGGGTTGAGGAGAGAGGATTTCCTAAGGATCAATATTGGTTACTAGAACAATCAGGCATTAGAATACCTAAATCGTTCACACCAGATACCATAGATTGTCTAGCTATCGTAAAGGTCCAGCAGAAAGACAAGCCATTGGAGAGAGCATTTTTTTACGTTTCTTCACCCTCAGAATATGAGGAGGAAAGTCGAACATACCTTAAGAAAGGGATAATCACCGAGGAAGATCTTTCAAGAGCAACAATAGAGGAATTCATTATCGCTCCAAGATTCAATGCGAATTTTCAAGCATACGGAATGAATCAGAGATTTGGAGACCTCGATCTTGTAGGTTTTGATGATCGGATTCAGACAAGTCTTAGTGGCCTTCTAAATCTTCCAGCAAGAGAACAGATGAAGCTTGGAGTGGAGAGCATGAATGAAGAGGTAGGGCACAGGGGTGTCACCATGCGAGAGAGTAAGAAACCTCTAGTCTATGAAGCCGCTGACAAATTACTCCGCGGTGTGAAAGAACACTTTCCACCAAAAATGATAGGTCTTTTCTCTTTACAAGGTGCACTCACTGAAGATTCAGAATTTATTGTATTCGATCTGAGTCCAAGAGTACCTGGAGCACCGTGTGTTGGGCCAACAAGCCCAGAGATGAGAAGGCTCTCATTGAAATTTGGTAAGACTATAGATTCGCCTCTAGATCTTTGCATGCTTGACATTAAGGCAGCTGTTGAAGAAAAGCAACTCAATGAGGTGTTGACATGAAATTGATACATGAAGGCAAAGTAAAGAAAATCTTTCAAGACCCTGACTCGTCAGATCGGGTAATCATTGAATTCACAGATTCTGTCACTGCAGGAGATGGCAAGAAAAAAGAAGTGTTTGAAGGAAAGGGGAATCTTACTTGTCAAATGACTGAATATCTTCTTGGCTTTCTGGAAGGGAAGGGAGTTGATACACATTTCATAAAGGCTCTTGATGGACCACAGATGCTCTGTCGAAAAGTGGAGATCTATCCAGTGGAAGTTGTTTGTCGAAATATCTCTGCGGGCTCATTCTGCCGAAGATATGGAATAAAAAAGGGTAAAGATTTGGATGAACCACTAGTTGAATTCTTTCTCAAAGACGATAATCTTCATGATCCTCATATTTCACAAGATGCAATCAGGATTCTTGGATTGGTTTCAGATGAAATACTTCAGTTTATGAGATCTGTTACGCTTTCTGTCAACTACTATCTCACACAACTTTTCAAACAATGTAATCTAACTCTCGTTGATTTTAAACTTGAATTTGGGTGCACAAAGGCTGGGCATATTGTAGTCGCGGATGAATTGTCAGGAGACACAATGAGGGTATGGGACAAAGATTCAAGCTCATTGGATAAGGATGTATTCAGGGAAGATGCAGGTAGTCTTGTGGAAGTATATACTAAATTATTAGAATCAATTACAAAAGCCAAGACTAAAGATATACCAAACAGAAAAGAAATGATCCAAGTTCTTGTCAAGCCCAAACCTGGAATCAAGAATCCACCTGGAGAAGTGACAAAGAAAGCACTCCTCCGTCTGGGGTTTGGCGAAGCAGAGGATGTACGGGTTGGAAAAACTTTCAACATCCAATTACGTAAACCAATTTCTACTGAAATATTGAATCAGCTCAAGATAATGAATGTAAAGCTTCTTTCCAACCCAATATCTGAGAAACATGAGGTGAAACTGGACTAGTGTCAATTGCTGTAATCCGATTCCCTGGCACAAATAATGAGAACGATGTACTTCGTGCACTCTCTCAAATCTCAGGAGCCAAGCCATATCTCGTACCTAGTAGGAAAGGACTAGCAGGATTGGAGAATGCTGATGGAGTAGTTATTCCTGGGGGTTTTTCATACGGAGACTACCTTCGTGCAGGTGCAGTCGCGTCAGTTGAAACAATTATTGAGGGAATCAGAGATATTGCAGAGGATGGGAAGCCTGTGCTAGGCATCTGCAATGGTTTTCAAATCCTTACTGAAATGGGACTGCTTCCTGGAGTGTTATTGCACAATACTTCTGCACGATTTACATGCAAATGGGTATACCTCAATGTCTATGAAACGACCACTTTTTTCACCGAGGGTTTAGAGAATGCAGTCATTCGATTACCAATTGCTCATGCAGAAGGAAACTACTATTGCTCTGAAGATGATTTAGTGGTTCTCAATGATGAGCGACGAATTCCCTTCAGATATTGTAATGCAGAAGGTGAAACCGTACAAGATGCGAATCCAAATGGATCCCTAGAGAATATTGCAGGGGTTGTGAACCAGAAAGGGAATGTAATGGGCTTGATGCCACATCCTGAAAGAGCTTCACGACAAATCTTGGGTTCGACAGATGGACTCCATATACTTGAGAATTTTGTGAGGGCTACAGAATGATTACGAAAGAAGAACTAGAGCATGCTACTAAGGTTCTAGGAAGACCGCCTAATGAAACCGAGTTAGGAATGCTAGATGTTCTTTGGTCGGAGCATTGTAGTTACAAGAGCAGCAAACGATGGTTCTATCTTTTCAAAACTGAAGGAGACAATGTGGCTCTTGGTATCGGGGAAGGAGCAGGACTTGTCGACATAGGAGATGGATACCTAGTTGGAGTCGCAATGGAGTCACACAACCATCCCAGTCAAATTGATCCTTACAATGGTGCTGCAACTGGAGTCGGAGGGATAATTCGAGATGTTATCTCTCAAGGTTGTAAAGCAGTAGGTCTCATGAATTGTCTTAGATTTGGTCATCCAGAGAAACCTCACAATGCATACCTACTAGAGAATGTTGTAAGAGGAATTTCAGAATATGGAAACAGCGTTGGGATCCCGGTAGTAGGAGGAGAGATTGAATTTGATGATTCATACGATGAGAACTGTCTCGTGAATGTAGTTTGTGTTGGTTATGTAAAACCAGAGAAAGTTGTTCGTAGTAGTGCCAGAACACCCGGGCACCAACTAGTGATGTTTGGTTCGACTACAGGACGTGATGGAATTGCAGGTGTCAGTTTCGCATCGGTAACTTTCTCTGATGAAGAAGAAGAAAATAGAGCGGCTGTTCAAATTGGAGATCCTCTTTCCAAGAAAGTAGTAATAGATACTCTGACCCAGCTAGTCGAGGAGGAGCTTCTTGATGGACTCCAAGATTTTGGTGGAGGAGGGATGACATCTGCTGCAGGAGAATTAGCACGGGCAGGGGGTACAGGTGTTGAAATCAATTTAGAACAAGTACCGCTTAGAGAAGAGGGAATGGACCCATCAGAGATTGTCATTTCAGAATCTCAGGAAAGAATGTTGGCCATCGTTGCACCCGAAAACCTTGATAGAGTAATCACAATTTTGGAGAAAAATAACACACCCTATGCGGTGATTGGAAAAGTAACTGCGGACAAGAATTACACTGTCAAGTATGATGGAGAAGTCAAAGCAAATCTCCCAATTAGTCTACTTGTAGACGGATTTCCCATACCAGAGAGGGTTGTAGGTAAGATTCCATCGCAGACCGATTCATTGACTTGGTTTATAGAACCAGAGGATTACCGAGCAGCAATACTTCAGATGCTTGAATCAATAAACATCTGTGACCGATCATGGGTCTATAGTCAATACGACCAACATGTCCAATCCAACACGGTTGTCGACTTGGGAGAAAACGCAGGGGTCCTTGAATTCCCGAATGGTAGACTTCTAGCATTCACTAGCGATTGTAACTCATTCTGGTGCTATCTCGACCCTCAAGAGGGAACTGCTAATTCCGCATGTAAATCATTACGAAATATTGTATCATTAGGAGCAAAACCCATATTCATCGCAGATTGTCTTAATTTCGGGAATCCCGAGCGTCCTGAGTCCTATGCTCAATTCGTCGAATCAATTCGAGGTCTAGGGAGATTCTCGCATGATTTTGATATTCCAATTATTGGAGGAAATGTATCTCTCTATAACGAGTCAGTTGTAGATGGTGAGAACAAGAGAATCAATCCAACACCTCAAATAATGATTGCAGGTATCTTTGACAGAGGTTTCACACCCATCAAGAGAAATCTCTGCACTCCATGGGCAAATATTTTCTTAGTTGGTGAAACATATCCTGAAATGAATGGAACCGAGTATCAGAGACTGACTTTGGGAAAAGTGAAAGGAATTCCTCCAAAATATCGGCCATTGTGGGAAAAACGAACAATGGATATCATTCATGAAGCACATAAGAAACGTCTCATACGTTCCTGCAACAATGTTGGGAGAGGAGGTGTTGCAGCATCTCTCATGAAGATGACTTTGGGTGGTTATGGGTTCAAGTTAGATCTTGACTATGTTCCTGGTACAGTGAATAGTTTAGGTCAGAGATTATTCTCAGAAACTTCAACACGATACCTTGCAGAAGTGACAGAAAGCAATCAACCTGAGTTCTTGAGGATTGTTGAAAAGAATAATGCATCCGCCTGTGAGCTTGGATTAACAACTTCAGAACCAATCGCAAACTTTGGAAAATTCACAATTTCTCTTGAAGAATCGGAAGCTGCATTTTCGAGGGGACTCAGGAAGTATATGGAGTAATCATTATGGTTAGGGTTTTAATCATTGCTGGAAGCCAAAGCGATTCACCAATTGTCCAGAAGGCAACTTCAGTACTTGACGAGCTTGGTATTTCTTACCATGTCGAATATGCTTCAGCTCATAGAGAACCGGATAGAGTCAAAACAATTGTACAAGATAGTGATGCTGAGGTCTTCATTGCTATCGCAGGTCTTGCTGCAGCATTACCCGGTGCAGTTGCATCTCACACGGAAAAACCAGTGATTGGTGTTCCAGTCAAGGTAGCACTTGAGGGACTTGATGCATTACTCTCTGTCATGCAGATGCCAAAGGGAGTGCCTGTTGCAACAGTAGGAATCGATAATGGTCAAAACGCAGCATATCTAGCATCTCGGATTCTTGGTGTTTCCAAACAGACAGATTCTGTTCCTAGATCTTATTCAGAAGCAGGTGTTGATGAGTCGGCAGTATCAGAGGGTCTTGAAGCTCTTGGAAAATATGTGAAAGAATCATTCAAACATAGAGAGGTAACGCATGAGTACGGTCAGTATGCCAACACTGTAAGAGTTAGCGATGATCTCTGCATTGCCATATCTACTGATGGAGTTGGAAGTAAAATCCTAGTTGCGCAGCTTGCGAACAAGTATGACACTATTGGAATAGACTGTGTTGCCATGAATGTGAATGATTTGATATGCGTCGGAGCGACACCCGTTGGATTTGTCGATTACCTCGCACTGGAAAACCCACTACCAAAGGAAGTGATTGATCAGATTGGTCAGGGACTCCTTGAAGGATGTAAAGTATCTGATATTCCAATCCTTGGAGGTGAAACAGCAATACTTCCTGAAATAATAAGGGGCGAGCGAGGACCTGGAATTGATCTAGCTGGGACTGCGGTTGGTATCTCGAAATCTTCAGAGTTGATAGACAGTAGTACAATAACATCAGGTGATATCATAATTGGTGTATCATCAAACGGTCTACATTCTAATGGATTCACACTTGCACGGAAAGTCCTCCTCTCAAAATACAAAATAAATGACAAACTTCCATGGGGAACACCTGTTTCAGAGGAGATGCTTCGGCCAACTCGCATCTATGTTCCTCATTTTAGGGCATTACAGAAGAAGGGAATTAAGATCAAGGGTCTTGCCCATATCACAGGTTCGGGATTTCGAAAAGTATTGCGACTTGGGCCACATAGATTCACTATAAAATCATTCCCAGAAATTCCTCTAATATTCCAATTAATCAGAGAAATCGGGGACATAGAAATCAAAGAAATGTTCACGACGTTCAACATGGGAATTGGTTTGATAATCATTGTTGCAGAGAAAGATGCAGATGGCACACTCAAGGTTCTGTCGAATATTGATGATGTCTACAAGCTTGGTGTCGTGGAGAAAACTACAACGGGAATCGTAGAAATTGAACCGTTTGGAGTGACGATAAAATGACGCGAGTCTTATTGGTAGGAAATGGAGCTCGGGAGCATGCAATTGGAGTTGCTTTGAAAAATGCTGATGTTAGTATCCATGCTCACATGGAGAGAAGAAATCCAGGAATAGCTGGTTTAGCAGATGAAATATCAATCGGATCAATGGGTGATTTTCTCAAGCTTTCGGATCTTGTTGGAATAGACTATGCAGTGATTGGACCAGAGGCGGCTCTTGAAGCAGGATTCTCAGATTTTCTCTCAAATCAAGGAATTCCATGTGTTGGACCAACCAAGGATGCTGCAATGATTGAAACCAGTAAATCCTTTGCTAGAAGAGCCCTTCAAAACAAATATCCTGATGCAAATCCAAACTTCATTATTGCTCGGAGTTTGGACGAATATCGAAAATTTGAGAAGAAAGTTGGTATTGATAATATCGTTGTAAAACCCGATGGCTTGACTGGCGGAAAGGGTGTCAAAATTTTTGGGGAGCATCTACACTCTCGTGATGATGTGGAAAAATACGTTTCTAGTGAATTATGGAATAAGGGGATAGTTATTCTTGAGGAGAAACTTGTCGGAACAGAATTCACCGTTCAAGCTTTTGTTGACGGGCAGCGATTAGTAACAATGCCTCTTGTTCGTGACTACAAACGTGCATTTGATGGAGATAAGGGTCCTAACACAGGTTCAATGGGTTCGTATTCAAGAGAAGACCATGGTCTTAATTATGTCACAGATGAAGATTTTGAAAACGCAAAAGCAATCATGCAAGCCACAGTGGAGCAAATCAAAAAACAGGCAGCTTCGATTTACAAAGGCATACTCTATGGACAATTCATTAAAACCGATAGTGGTATCAAAGTGATAGAATTCAATGCACGGTTTGGAGACCCTGAAGCAATGAATGTTCTATCGCTTCTCGACACATCCTTGGATCAAGTGTGTAGAAATGTGATTGACGGAAATCTTGGAGCAGTAGAGTTTGAGAAAAAGGCTACAGTATGTGTCTATGTTGTTCCAGAGGGATATCCTGGTCCAGATGTAGTCAAAGACAGTCCTGTTGATGTGAGTGTTGCTTCTTCAGCTGAGATCTATTTTGCTTCGGTATACGAAAAGAATCAACAGGTGCTAACCACAGGTAGTCGAGCAATAGGCGTGATAGGTAAAGGTGATACAATAGCTCAGGCCAGAGAAATTGCGTACGCCAATGCATCACGTATCAAGGGGCGAGTTCGTTATAGATCTGATATTGCTCAAGAAGTGTGATAAGAGGAGGATCTGTGTTGGAAAGAGTCTTGGTTATTGATTATGGAGGACAGTATACTCATCTGATTTCTCGAAGATGTCGAGAACTCGGGGTTTATTCCGAAATTATCCCTCAAGATGTAATTCTATATGAGGAATCTCTAGATGAAGTAAAAGGTATAATTCTTTCCGGGGGGCCAAGAACTGTCACAAAAACAGATCTTGGAAAAACATTCTCATCAAATTATGAGGCAATCAAATCTAGAGGTATCAAGACTCTTGGGATATGCTTTGGTCATCAGCTTCTTGCCGTTCACCATGGTGGAAAACTTGATCCAGGGGGAAATCCCGAGTACGGTCAGACTGAGATTGAATTGATTAGTAAGAATGTTCTAGTCAAGGGTCTCAAGAAAACTCAGCCAGTTTGGATGAGTCACAGTGATGAAGTTCGTAAATTACCAGATGATTTTGTTGTTCTTGCACTGAGTGGTGAAGATAGGATTGCAGCCTTTGCAAATAAGAACAATACTGTATTCGGAGTGCAATTTCATCCAGAGGTGACACACACACCAAACGGATTAAGCGTTATTAGAGCATTCCTAAGAAACCTCTGTCTATATACAGGATCATGGCGTCCAGAAAATCAAGTTGAAGATATTATTGAATATATCAAGAGAACGGTAGGTGATTCCAGGGTTTTATTGGGGACCAGTGGGGGGGTGGATTCAACTGTTGCGGCTTATCTTATAAGACGAGCAATTGGATCACGACTAAATTGTGTATTCGTTGATAATGGATTGTTGCGCGAAGGTGAACAAGAAGACGTTGTAAATGCCTTCAATGAAATGGGATTCGAACATTTCTCTGCACTAGATGCAGGGGATGAATTTATCGAAGCACTCGAAGGTGTTGAAGATCCTGAAGAGAAGAGGAGAATAATAGCTGAAAAGTTCATAGAGGTCTTTGAGCGAAAAGCAAAAGAATTAGAAGCTGAGTTTGGACACTTCGAGTTTCTAGGACAGGGGACAATATATCCAGACCGAGTAGAAAGTGCTGCTACTGGCACAGCTACAGCTGTCATAAAGAGTCATCATAATGTTAGATTACCCGATTGGATGAAACTGAAACTAGTTGAACCTTTGAGAAACTTATACAAGGATGAAGTAAGACAAGTCGGTTTCAAGATTGGGATTCCTAAACACATGATAACAAGACAGCCATTTCCAGGTCCATCTCTGGCAATCAGAATCAGCGGATCGGTAACAAGAGAACAGTTGAGAATCCTTCGACATGCTGATACAATTCTTCAAGAAGTACTTGAGAGGGAGCCCTTCTATTCATCAATTTGGCAATCTTTCTGTGTCTTGTTACCTGTGAGAACAGTAGGTGTGATGGGCGATGAGAGAACATTCGATCAGGCAGTAGTAATCAGAATTGTAGAGAGTAAAGATGCTATGACTGCATCTGTAAGCACACCTCGGTGGGACACACTGCTACTCGCAGCATCGAGGATTGCGAATGAGGTGAAAGGAATCAATAGAGTGGTATATGATTTAACATCAAAACCTCCAGGCACCATTGAGTGGTATTAGTAAAAACTGAAAGGAAGCTCAGAAAGAGTAATGTAAGCGTCTGTATACTAGAGGGACACAATGAGAGGCAAACTAATCTACCCATACTCCGATGCTTTGTTGGGTTATGATTTCAAGAAAGATCATCCACTTAAACCAGAGAGGCTAAAGCTAACCTACCTCCTTTCAAAGAAATTGGGTTTGTTAGATAAGGTAAAAGAGGTTGAGCCTACACTTGCCTCAAGACAAGAACTTGAGTTATTTCATACACCAGACTTCATTGATGCAGTAGAGGATAGTGGAATCAACAATAATCCTCATCCACGATATGGTCTGGGGACTATTGACAATCCGATTTTTCCACAGATACATGACACTGGAGCAAGATATGTTGGGGCGACTCTGGACGCAATGAGAGCTATAATTGATGGAGCCTCGAACGCTTTCTGTATCTCAGGAGGTATGCACCATGCGCATCAGAGTAAAGCGTCTGGGTTTTGCATCTATAATGATGTAGTTATTGCAATCAAACTTCTTCAAAAGCAGAGAGATGCCAAAGTTATGTACTTTGATTTTGACGCGCATCATGCAGATGGTGTTCAAAATGCTTTCTATCATACAAAAGATGTGCTAACAATCTCAGTTCATCAGTCAGGACAAACTCAGTTCCCTGGAACTGGTTTTGTTTATGAAACTGGAACAGCTGAGGGTGTAGGTTATTCGGTCAATATTCCTTTGATACCAGGAGCAGGAACACCTGAATTAATTAGAGTCTATGACGAGATTGTCGGTCCATTATTTGAATCATTCAAGCCAGATCTCCTAATAACTCAACTCGGAGTCGATGGACACTATTTGGATCCACTCGCACATCTTACCTACACTTCACATGGATTCGAAACGGTGGTTCGAAAAATACATGACATGTCGTCAAAAATTTGTGATATCGGGTGGTTGGCAGTAGGTGGTGGTGGTTATCACCCTGTTAATGTAGCAAGACTTTGGTCGTTGTTTCTATCAATAATGCTAGATGAAAAGATTCCTAAGAAAATGCCTGAAGAATTTCAGGAAATCTGTTCAGAGTTAGGTTATGAGGGCCATCCTGAAACTATGCATGACGATGAAGAAATCGTTCAGATGTATTTCCCGAGAGAAATGGTTGCTCTGGATCTTGATCGAGCTATTCGCAGATTGAAAGAGCTCATATTCCCCTATCATGGTATTTAGATACTCTCAAGAATCAAATGCAGATAGTTGCGTGTCAATCCACTTCCGAATCATCTTCACGACCAAATCAGATGCTGTGGCCATTATCACAGAGTCTGCGTCTTCGCTAAGGAGAGAAGATGGATCAATTCCTGATTTCGCAACTCTAAGAAGAGAAGGATAGCAGAGAAAACCCAGACCCTCGACTACATCGAGTGAATTATTCCCTGAGATTTTCAATCTAGTTCCAAGAACTTCTGGGGGAGAAATTTTTGGATCACTGTTGAAAATTGCTAGCAATGTATCATTGTCTGAAATAATGATGACATCAGGCTCAATGCATTCATCGAAAACTGATGACTTGCCTTTGTCAAAAACGACCGAATACTCATCACCAGAATCAATGGCTTTCATACATATTGTAAGATTTCTGTAAGAATCAGCTACAGTGCTTATGTGTTGCTCAAAATCCTCTTCAGACATCTTATGCAATTCTTGGGCTTTATCGATACTTACATTCAGAGCCGCTCTGCATCCATCAACAACTGGACCCAAATATTCCATTAACATGAAACTATCATTGTTGATGTTATTGCATATTTCAAGAAGACTTCTCTCGAGACTTTTGGGTGTGTCATCATCACTCAAAGCAACCAACTCAATTCCATTGTCTGGATTTACTATTTAGAGCTGCTGATGTTGACCTGTATTCGTAACAAATCAATAGAAAAGCGAATCAGTGAACTCTGAGTACGGTGTCCGATGACAACCGACATACACACGCATCTGGGAATGGGTCGTACTGAAGTTTCAGAAGTTAATTTCAACAACCTCGAAGAACATGCGGATATACTGATATCTCGAATGGACACCTTTGGAATAGATAGAGCTGTTCTCACACCACATGAACCAAACATAAGTACCGAAATCTATCTGAAGGCTGCGGACATATATCCAGAGCGATTATTCTCAGCGTGTTCAATTATTTCAAGACCCTTCGATGTTGCCAAGCAGAAACTCATTGATTATATCGATAGAGGTTGTAGGGCACTTATTCTTGATGAGAACACTTACCATCCTAGTGATCCTACTGTAGAAGCACTTGTGTATGAAGCTGTTAGGAAAGATTTGCCAATCTATCTTCACAACGATATCATGACAAGCGAAACAATAACTTTCCTCGACAAAATATCGATTGTAAACGAAAACGGGAAATTCGTTGTTCTGAGCATGGGGGGTCTATTTGGTTTTCCTCAAATCATTCCGTTGATGTCAAGATCGAATATATGGCTTGAGCTCTCTGTAACCTTTGTAAAATTGGTTGAATCACCACTTCGTGTATTTCTTGATGCCGTAGTTCAGGATTTTGGAGTTAGAAAATTAGTGTTTGGCTCAGGATATCATAGTGAATACCCCGATATCATGGCAGCTTTGAATATGATTGATTTGAATGTTGAAACATCGAGACTTATCATGAAAGAGAATGCCTGGGTAATTCTTGGAGTCAATTTTTCATAGAATAGATCTAACCTTCAAGCATTATTTGATGAATCAGTAATTCAATGTCCTCAACACGAGGTAAACCGATAATCCTTGAGTTTCCTACTAAAATCATTGGAAGAGCAATCGCATTCAAAGCTTCAATAATTTCTGGGCATTCGTCGACAGAGGTTTCTATTACTTCAATTTGTAGATCAAACAAAGCAAACTTCTCTGCGGCGTCATAGGCAGCATCCAATGCTTCATCACAGAAATTACACGATGAACTTGTAAACACTTTCACTTTCAGAGGCTCTGGCTCATATGTGGGGCTATGTTGTGTGTTCATGATCTCAAGCTGATGTTTCTGCATTATAGTTTCATTCTCCTTCCACTTTTTGATTATAGATTACTCTGCAAAAGCTGGTGGTTTAAGTCTCACATGTTCAGTTACTGAATCGACTGATCGAAGAGGGATAGCTTCCCAAGAGTTGATCTTCTTAGATTCATTTCCTTTCTCAACAATCACCAAAGGTCCATTGGTTTCATCATACCAGATTTGTTTGACTTTTCCAACTGGAAATCCTCTGAAATCAGTAACTACTTTTCCTTTTAGAAGCCATTTCATCTCGTCGTTTTCCATTGTCCTCAACAAGAATAGATTTCCAAAGTCATTGAAGAGCGTGTGTACTACGTGGACTATTCTAGCGTAACACTGACTTGGGTAGGAAAACTAACCCGCAGACTTCTGTCAGTTCCCTTGATTATACCCTTCTTCCTCTCCGTCTTCATATCCCCACTCGACAATTGTATCAGTGTCAGTGGGTAGAAAATGGCCAGGCGTCATGTATCCAGCAATTCCCATTATCAAGCCTAGAACATTCATTGACGCACCAACTGTAATCCACAATCTGGAGTCACTGATTTGGTTCAGACCAAGATCAATCATACCTGCTCCATTGATCTGATCTACTGTGACTGTGTATTCACCATATGGTATATTCACTATTATACTGCTTTCATAAATCAGCTCATCAGGTGGTCCTACCAAATTATCTTGATTCAACGTCATATTGAATACATAAGTAGTGTGCGTTGTGTTTTCTTCAAATACAAATCCGATGTCAATTGTTGTGGAATTTCCAGGTCTAAATGATACTGCAATTTCAAGCTGAGGATAGTATCCATCTTGTTCCCATATGTCAAATGTTCGTCGGTCATTTTCAATGACTGCGAAGTTAATGTAGTGATAGGGGGACATTAAAACAATGGCTCCTCCAATTAGAATGATTGCCGCTCCACCAAAATAGAGAAACGCTTTCCGAGAAAACAAGACACTAGCCATCGCTTTCACCATGTTATTCACGTTGATAACTAGATATAGATGTATGGAACACTGTAATCTGAATTGAGGTTTTAAAATGACTGACTTCGCAAGACTTGCTGAAGTTCTAGATAGCATCGCTGACACAAAAAAGCGTTCACAAAAGATGGAGTTAGCAGGAGATTTTCTCAGCAGTGTGGATGAGAATCAGATTGATCAAGCAGCTTTGTTCTTGAGTGGGAAAATCTTTGCTGAAAGTGATGACCGCGTTTTGAACATTTCATGGAGAGGACTTCTTAGTGCACTCAAGACAGTTATGGCTTTGAAAGATGATAGTATCTCTCGAGTATATGAAGGAGATGTTGGAGAAGCTATTGCAAAGTTAATGGATGAAGTGGGATATTCAAGACAATCCACTCTCGTTTCAGAGCCACTTACCATCATGTCAGTTGGAGACACAGCATCAAGAATAGCAGACACTAAAGGAAGGGGCTCTCTTAAAGAGAAACAGTCACTGCTCGCAAGTCTATTTGTAGAAGCGACTCCACGAGAAGCTAAGTATCTTGCAGCTTTATTCTTAGGTGATATGCGTACTGGACTCTCAGAGGGTCTTCTTGCAGAGAGTATTGCGGTTGCTTTTGAGATAGACCCTGCATTGGTGAGGAGAGCTTGGAGTTTTAGTGGAAATTTGGGCTATGTTGCAAAGCTAGCTATGGAAGGAGGTACTAAGGCTCTAAAGAATGTTCGAATTGAAGTCATGCGAGCAGTTAAACCAATGCTTACTAGTCCTGCAGAAGGACTTGAATCAGCTTTCGAAATTGATCGAGAATTTTCCTTCGAGATGAAATTGGATGGAGCAAGAGTACAGATACACAAAGATGGTAATAGTATCAGGATATTCTCTAGAAGGTTGTCTGATGTGACAGAGAGTCTTCCAGACATTGTCCAAATTGTCAAGGAAAATGTTCAGGCTGAAAAGGTAATCTTAGATGGTGAGGTTCTTGCAGTTGACACTTCTGGAAAACCGTATCCATTTCAAATTGTCATGAAGCGCTTTGGTAGAACACGAGATGTAGAGGCGGCATTTGAAGACACAAAGTTACAACTTGTTCTCTTTGACATACTTCTTTTTGATGAACACCATCTAGTAGATGAAGAATATTCTTACAGAAGGAAAAAACTAGAGGAAACTGCTGCATCGCATTTGCTGATTGAGAGAATTGTCACAAACAATATCGAGCAGGTCAAAGAGTTCTTTGAGAGAAGTCAGGAGCTAGGACACGAAGGAATAGTGGCCAAAACATTAGATTCACCATATTCTCCAGGTGTAAGAGGAAAACATTGGCTAAAAATCAAACACACACTTGATACCATGGATCTTGTCATTATAGCAGCTGAATGGGGGCATGGTAGAAGAAGTAAATGGTTGTCAGACTACCATCTTGCAGTATTGGATAATGAAACCGGAGAATTTGTGATGGTTGGCAAGACATACAAAGGTCTGACTGACCAAGAATTTCTTAAAATGACTGAAGAACTCCAGAAATTGGAAATCTCATCTAGTAGGCATGTAGTTCATGTTAAACCTGAAATCGTTGTAGAAGTGATTGCCGCTGAAATTCAGGAAAGCTCAACATATGATTCGGGTTTTGCATTACGGTTTGCTCGAATAAATAAAATCAGAGAAGACAAAGGACCTAAAGACACAATGACTCTAGAAGAACTTAGAATGGTCTACGATAAACAATTTCGATTCAAAGCTCGTTGAGTACTTTATATACTAAAGCTGAAACACGTTATAATAGCCAACTGGCTATTGTTGGTGGGGGCATGTGTTTATGGGAAACAAGTTGAATCTTTCACGTCTCATTCCAAAGAACCACTTTTGCTCATTCTCATTTTTCAG
>JAEOUL010000119.1 GCA_016839345.1 Candidatus Thorarchaeota archaeon
ACTCCCAGAAGTACATTCGAAATCTTAAGCACATTGATCTGTGAGGGGCCTATGTGTCCGAAGGAAATCAGTGACAAACTTGACATGGCTCCCCGTACGGTGAGTTTTGCACTGAAGAAATTACTCAGTGAGAAGATTCTACGCAGAATTCCGAACCTTCTTGATATGCGCCGCCCAAAGTACCATGTGAACATGGACCAAGCCAAGACTCTCCTAGAGAGTTATAGAAACACTCCATATGTGTCAGTGGTGTCTCCTATCGCATGGAGAAAGATGGTATAGTCAATCGCCTCTCCATGAATCACAGAGTTGAATAGCTCGTTCAACTCGTGCACTGTGCGCAAATGGAAGGATTTCAGAAGCCTGCAGTGATTCAATCTTGATGTCCTGAAGGGATTTGTTTCTCACAGCAGAAAGTAGTCTTACGATGTACTTTTCATCAGCGCCACTATTCCTCATTAGTTGATTCAGTGAACCCAAACCAATCATCGCATTATCGATGAAAAACGCATGAGACAAACCTCTCAGGAAAATTGTTTCATTACCTTGCATTAGTGGATCAACCATCAGACTGATGATTTTGCATATTTTGGACCTTGTTTCAGTTGTATGATTAGTCGTTTCACCTCCTGAAATAAGGAGATCAAGTTGGTCCTCCAAATCTGAGTAAAGGTCATCGACAAGATCAATCATCTGAGAAATGGACTTAGTTTCTGGTGTCTGTTTCTTGGGTGTCCAATTGACTGAGTCCAGATTGATGGATACTGTGCTGCCAGCCTCTAAGACTGTGTGATGTTCTCCTGCAGAATCAACTAATCCCGCCAACACAGTAAGAAGGTCTCGACCACAACAGTTGCATATTATTGCCCCCATGACTGTACGCTCAATAATCCTGAACGAGTCAAGAGCATGCTCTGCTTCTCTTGCTCTTCGCATTCTCACTCTACCATCTCTGAGAATATGGACTTTGATCTCTTCCATGCTTCCCCAGGCATACGCCAGATCTTTGCTACAGCGCATATCCTCATACCTGGATGAAACACAATCCAAAAACCAACAGAGTATTCCAGGATCGAGTACTCCGTACTTCATCAGTTCCCCTGGACTTACTCCATTGAAAATCCTCATCTCTGCCATGAGAAGATCTGGGGAGTCCATACAAGGCTTTGAGAGGAGAACGCCTCCCTCTGGCTGTTCGGGGGCTGGTTTCTCAGTATTGTTCACCTCTCTTGAAAGAGTTTCAAGCTCCTCTCTTTCCGGCAAATACTGCTCCAAATCCAGAACTGGACAAACTGAAATCTCTGTGTTTCCTACAACGACTGCCCGTGCGAAAGCTCCACAAGTAGTGAAACCACAAAGACCACAATCAATCTCAGGTGTGTTTTTCCTAGCCTTGGTCCAGACACTACTCATGAATCATAAACCTCTTTCAAGAACGACATTAGGAACCATTGTTTCCACCTAAAAAACAATGTCTTCCGCCATTTGTATTATGGTCTGTTTCGGAAGCTATCTGTTCTGAAAATGTCAGGAGGTCTGGACATCCTAGTCGTTTTCTGAACTTGAGACGTGACGCGAATACATAACCAACATTAACGATATCTATCATGATGGTGAGTTTCTTTGAAAACTTCGATAAGACTACCAAAGAGTGCATTACGTATACTCCAGTTATTGACCAAGTCTGGTCCGTTGTCTCCAAGGGTAATAAGCAGGGAGGCCAATGTGCCCCTAAGGACAGTAACTTTTGCATTAGATCGTCTGGTTGACACAGATATCTGTGAGAGAGTTCCCAATCTTGGTGACATGCGACGTACTCTGTATATTGTCAATCAAGAAAAAGCCAGAGCCATCTTCGTAAGGTATGGAATGATAGTCAGATGAATCTATAGAACGGAGTTGTATTTACTTATGCTGACACCCTCTGAGTTGAAATCCAAGTATCTGAAGGCTATGAAAAAACAGCCTGAAAATGAGGAAGAGGAATCAGTATGTGTTTTGTGGCAAGATGATTGGGTGAGGATTCTCACCGTTCGTGATCTAAATACTTTAGACTTATGGAGAATCGAAGTTGAAGTTTCTCTTCCAGCTAGTAAAGAACCAGCGCCTGGAATAGATGTGGAGAAATATATCCACAATCTCATCAAACATCTTGAGTATCTGCTTCGTCTTGCTGATGAAGGACTAGAATTGTGTGTGATATCTCGAGATAGTTTGTGGACTGCTTATCTGGAATTATCAAATATACCAAATGATGAAGTGTTCGAGGCGTTGATTCCTCCATCACCCTAATTCACACAGAAAAACCAAATTTCCTTGCTAAGCTTTTTATCAGTCTGATTAGTAGACAATGTGGGGCTTTCTTCTTTGGGTGATACCAATGCAGATTATGTAATCTCAAGAACAATGTTGGTAGATATCTCCATAATCGGACTTCTACTCGTCTTGTTGCTGTTTACACCTCACATATACCGTGCTGAACCTTACTCACCAAACAACACTGTTGTAACTGTGACTCAAGTAAATACTACCGGATCAACAGGACAGTCAGTCACAAAAGGCAGCATGTCCCCAATGAATGTTGCATATCTACTCAATGAAACTCCCTCTCCTGACTCCTCTTCATGGACATATGATTGGCGCTCGTATTGGCCTGATCCCTTCAAAATAGAAACTATAATGAATGAACAGGGTTTGGTCCTAGATTTGGCATCCATCGAATACAGCCTCTGGAATGGCGTTAATGTGCCTTTGGATGATTATGACTCTCTTGAGTTCTCTACTGACATTTCGCTTCTCTCAGGTGAAGCTAGCGTTGGACTACAGGTTGGCTATATCGATTACTATGGAATTGATCTCAATCACCTTAACCAATACCAAGAAGCCACTCTCAACTCCGAGAACAGCAGTGCAAGGTTGAGTCTAGATGCACCAATATCAGCGTTGAACTCTCAAGTATCACACTGGTTAGTTCACACGTATATTTACTTGAGAATATCTACAAGCTCCGCGGCTAGACTAGTATTACATAATGTAAGCGCGAAAGCTACATCTTCTCAAGATCTATTTCGTTTGAGAATAGATGTCCAATCAATAAATGGCTCGAGTCTTTATTCCAATCCCTATTTCAAATGGTGCAGGGATTCTCCTCGATTGAATCTCACTCGAGAGGGAGTCACTGACGAATGGGCTATTTTCCCTATCACCAGACCAAATGACACTCTATACCTGACTCCTTGCAACATCTCTGGTCATGGTGGTTGGAGGACGACTCTGTTCTATGACGAGAATCCCGTATCTGTGAATCTGACGCTAAACAATGGTGATGATGTGCATTGGGGGATACGACTCTTTTCTATTCGTTTCTATTTATCAATCAACCCGCATTTGCCATCCCTAGATGTGGACGTTGGAGTCTCTTATTACGATGATCCCTATTTCATGCTTGCATATGATCCTGCAGTTACTGAGTTCCTCTATATACCCCTTCCAGAGGGGGATAAATCTGTCAGTCTTGACGTTTCATTCAATCCCTCTTACCATTTCGGTTTCCGATACTTCTCTATGGACGCCTACTGGTATGGCCCTATAGACTCACTCAGTGATTGGAAGCTAGATGTGATCTTTCCTGTAATAGAATTTGGATCCCTAGCAATAACATACGCGGATATTGTGGTTCTGACAAATAGTATCCTTCTTGGAGTATTTCTTGTCACTCGAGTTGCCATTTATTTCAGAAAGTTAGGTCTGTCGAATGTTCTTAGAGACCCACGTGTTGCTTCATTCATTCTTCTCAGTGTGAGTTCGATTTGTCCATGGGCTACCTACACGCAAACACTCATTCCCTGGTCTGGTCCTGAGAGCACTGTCACTTTTGTGAGATACACTCCTATTGCTACTTATCTGGAGTTTAGTGCTGGTAGTATGACACTCATAAACCCCGGACTCGCAGCAATTATGTATGACGTCGTTGCGTTGGGTCTTGTAGGGGCAG
>JAEOUL010000044.1 GCA_016839345.1 Candidatus Thorarchaeota archaeon
GATCCTATGTCCTTTTTGATGATTTAATTGGACATTTCCAGAGCGCATGGAAGGTTAGGTCTCTTGGAGAACATAAACGCCAAGATGGGGGAGCTGCTATTGCCTTCTTGGAATATCTTCTAACTAGTAAGAAGATTGATGCGGCTGTAGTTGCAACGCATATATCCAACAATCCTTGGCAGCCAGTTGCAAAGAGAGTAACAAATATTGATCAGCTCCATGAATGCGGTGGGACAATATACTCCCACGCACAGGTAGTATCTGAAATGATCCAAGGTTTTAAGGAGGGAATTTTCAAACAAGCTGTTGTAGGAACAGCTTGCAATATCGATGCAATAAGCCGGATGGAAATGCATCCAGCAGGATTCATTTCTTTGAATAAAGACGTCGATATTTTCAAATTGAGCCTCTTTTGCATGGAATCTTTCAATTACAATGACCTTGTTAAATTCTTAAAGAATGAGGGAATCGATATTGGACAGATTACGAGGTTTGCAATAGCAAGTGGACAATTTTCAGTGACTACTGATGCTGGTGAAAAAAGCTGGCCAGTCAAGGACCTTGATTCAATCGCTGCATCCTCCTGCTCATACTGCCAGGATTTGACAGGAAAGTATTCGGACCTTTCCTGTGGTAACATTGGCTCTGATGAGGGTTGGACAACAGTTTTGGTGCGTTCTAAAAAAGGAGAAGAAGTACTTCGAGGTGCTTTGAAAGCTGGGTTGATAGAAGCTGAAGAACTCGATTCAAAATCAGTCCAGACAGTGGCTAATTCAGCACGGTTCAAGAAAAACAAATACTTTTCACTGAATCCAAGTCATTAAGGAATAGAGAATTTGTTGAGATTAGCACCTCACCAAATGTTTAATCTAATTCTTACCTCTTAGGTAAAGTACAATGAAGACTAGGAGTGATAACCCTCCAAGTATTCCAACGACTGCATAGAGAAGGGCAGGTGCACCTTGGTAACTCAATGGAGTCACAGTCACACTCATCCAATCCGTAGTCTCTACATTTGAAGCTGTAGAATTGTCAGTTGCAGAAATCCTATACCATACTGTCACACCATGAGCATACTCAGCGAGTTCAGCAGAGAAGAAATCATCAATTTCTGAGAGGGTCATATCTACAGTCTGAGATTCAAAGGTAGTAAGTTCTGGATTTCCAACACCCCATTCTATTGTAATTTCATCAATGCTATTCAGATCCCAAACATATGCTTGGACTGTCAGATTGTTGGTACTTTGAGAAGTTAATGTCTGAATCACTAGAATCTGAGTAATGATTGGATTGTGTGCGTCAGGAGTAACTGTAACTTCAATAATTGCAAATGATGTGAACCCGAAGAAGTCACGAAGAGTCATGTTGTATGAGTGAGTACCCACATCAAGTCCATCAACAATTTTTGAGAAATTCTCGCCTCTCCAAGTTCCATTCATAATAGTTACACCATCAAGGGTGAGGTTGTACCACAATGGATTATTCTCTTCAACGTCCCAAGTCACATTGTATCCTGTGTATCCTTCCTCATAGGAAAGATCATCAGATGGTTCAATGACAGGAGCTCTGATATCTGGATAGATTTCAAGAAACACAGAATCCGACGATGTTTGATTATAATAATCGAATGCTGTCAAGATAAAGGAATAGTTACCGAGAAAGAGTCCATCGAGTAAGATACTGATATCTCCACCATCGGGATCAGTAAAAGTCCAAACTGGTTGAGTAATATTGGTGAAGCCATGGAATGCAGAATAGTTCCCATAGAGTGTATCATTGAACAGAATAATGCAATCAATCGTGTAATTCCTTGGATTAGAATCATAGGCATGCCACCGAATCTCATACCCTTTATCTCCAAACTCAAATGCAATGTCATCAGGTGAAGAGATAACCGGATTTGTTGTATCTTGGAGTACAGTCACATTGACATAACTTGTGGAATTCATCCCAAATGTATCATTAGCAAATAACTTGTAGAGATACCATCGGCTAGCATTCAAACCATCAACATTGATTATGATATCATCGCCATTCCATTCTCCGAATTCAAGAGTGGATGCGTTTGACACGGGTTCATTGGATGTTCTTGATATGTTGTAAAAATCAGGATTTGATTCAGTGATGTTCCAGCGAATTTCATGTCCAAAACTTCCAACCTCATATGTGATATTAGCAGGTTGAACTATTATAGGAGCTAAGACATCTTGAATGACAGTTACTGCTGTCGATGCTGATGCAGATTCGTTTGCTTCATTGAAGATTGTGACCTCAAAATCAAAGGTTTCTGGGAGACTTACGATAAGGTCTCTTGTCTGTAGATATACAAGATGAACTACAATGGTACCACCGTCCCAATTACCGCTTTCGTAATGATTGCCATCAACTGTAACAGAGAAGTTCTTTGGATTTGCATCGGATGCCTGGTACTCAATTGTCTCTTCAATAGTCCCATTTTCGAACTGGTAAGTAGCAGGTCCAGATATGGTTGGTGCGGCAAGCTCCATGTGATCTGATGTAGTCAGTGCAAGATTCGTGTAGCTGACAGTTGTGACACAAGGTGATAGGACAATTATTGTCAGCATAAGTGCAAATATTAAACGGCTTTGATTTGATGATAACATCTATGTAACATCCTGTGTGTCAATAATACATGTATTGAACGGCCGAACTTCAGAGTTGGGTTTTATACATATCGGTA
>JAEOUL010000288.1 GCA_016839345.1 Candidatus Thorarchaeota archaeon
AAGTAACAAAAATTACACTAATTATGTTAAATCCCTGTCTTTTTGAGTGCAAATCTCGCGCTATCTCTTAGGTTGTTAGCACTTGTGTTCCCATGATCCTTTGAAGGATGCTTGAGAGTCCTAGTCCAACGAGGAAATAGAATCCGTAAAAACTCAAGCCGAATCCAGCTGCCGTAGGCGCGCCCAACATGCCCGTAAGAAATGGTAAGACTTTTTGGATATTGAAGGGGAGGACTACGACTAGATCGTCAACACCATCGGTATTGTAAAAGCCCCTGAGGAAGCTGAAAATCAGTATAAAGGGTATGAAAAATATAAGCGATGGTTTGCATCTTGCACCCATCTGTTCTCTCTGAATTCGCTCGATATACGCTTTTCTTTTCTTTAGTTTCTTGAGGAGCTTCTCATTCTGTGTTTTCTTTGCTTCCTGTTCCATTTCTCTATACTTCTTAATTTCTGCTTGTTGTTTGTTCAGTCTTCGCATATCAGTGAAACGTTTCATAGCGAGATTACTTATTGTTGAAATGCTCATCGAAATGAAAAGAATGAAAATCCCCGCCATTGGAGGGTCTTTGAAAACCAACGTGAACCAAAGTAAGAAATCACCAAACATGTCTTGCATCTGAGTCTACTCCATCAATGTTTCCGCAAGTTCTGCAGCTGCTTCCTCTACTAGACCCTCACGATTCTTGATTATTCTAACGGTTGCGCCTGTAATTGTGCCAATTGAGACTGCAGCAGCTCTGCACATCTCTTGATGTATCTGTATATCTGTCACTGCTTGAGCATCTCGAGTTCGAGTTTCATCTCCTGTCCTTCGACTGGCAATCTTCTCAGGGTCTGCCTCAATAAGGACTACGGTCTTTGGTTTGATTGCAGTCACTACCCATTCCGGCAACCCAATCAGGAAACCATTATTTGTCTGGATAAGAGTATGTGTGTCAACAATAGCTCTGGCTGATTTGGCCTTCTCTGCTATGACTCTTCCAGCTTCTCTTTGAACCTCTCTCTGAATAGAAGTTGGTAACTTCCGTAACTCATCGCGGTCTTTCACATAGCCTGCTTTTGTTGCCACTTCAAACATCTCCGTCCCAATAGTCAGTATGATGACTTCCTCGTTGTGGTTTTCCTTAACTTGCTCAACAGCTGTGTTGATTACCGTAGTCTTTCCAACACCTGGAATACCGGTCACGATGACGACATTTCGAGATTCAGTCATTAGGTAGATACACCGTCCTTCGAGGATTAGGCGCTGGTTAGATGTACCTGTTATAAAGTCTGCTCCTATTCAAGGAGTCTTTTCAGTGTTCTGCAAATGACAAGGTTAACCCAGAGATTCTGATTCCTATCACTGGCACCTCGTACCAGTTTGAGCCTCCAAAGACCATCTTTCTTTTGATTTTTGACAAACCAATCCACCCCCTCTCGAATCTGTGGTTGATCGATTGAAAGACCTAGCTTAGAGAGCGTATCGAGAGTAGATAGAAGGTCAGTGAACCAAAATGGGAAGGAGAATCTTGTCCAAAATTCAGGTGCTTTACGATCAGTGTAACAATCCGCTTTGAAAATACGAGAAGCTAGTAACTCTGCTGCATGTTTCACCTCAGGTCGTTTACAATAAGTCGGATGTGCGGCAAAAGCTCTAAGAACGACTCCAGTTACCATATGTGAAAATGGTTTACTTTTATCAGGTTGAATTAGCTTTGATAGAGCTATAACTTCCTTAATTCTAAGTTTGGCTGTTCTAAATGGAATTAGCCATGCTCCGTCATCTTGCCTGATAGATAACAACCAATCGAGCCCCAAAGTGATGCGATGGTCATCATGATACCCCGCTTTGATTAGCAATTCCATGAACGCTGCAGAATAGTTTGGAGTGTACTGATTCCAATATACTCCTCTAAAGTCCCCCTCTTCAGTTTGGCATCCAAATAGAAAATCAGCCGCTTTTTCAATTGCTGGATGTTTTCGGTTCAAGAGGTATTTTTCAACAAGTATAGCAAGATTCCTGAAGGTTTCTACTTGGTTATATCCATGGAGTGATCTGATATCGACCTTTGGATTGGGATAACGCCATGACCCTTCATCCTGCTGTTTCTTGAGTAGTTTCATTGCCTGTTTCATTATCCACAGATTCTCTTCTGAATCCAAGTCCTTTTCTAGTAAATCACGATTTACCTGATATTGTATTGCTCTGTCAGTTGCAGATCCAAGTAAAGGAATTGGATCATAGTCTAGATGACTTCTCCAATCTTCCACTAATGAATCACTCCAACTACTTTTTCAACATCCTTTTTCAAAAAGCTTTCACATAGAAGAAAATCATCAAGGGAAGAACATTGTCTTCCCCTGATACATCTAGCTATAATATTCCAAGCAGTCCTGCTGCTCCTTCGCCGGCCATTCCAGCAAGCTGTTCCTTGGCTATCTGCTCATAGTATTGTTTGATAATCGATACCATGAGCAATATCCCCGTGCCACTTGCTAAAGCTCCCATGACGTCTGCAGCAGCAGCAAGTATCCCGATAAGGAATCCTCCAAGACCAGCAACAATAGGAATGTAACGCTCGAGTAGTCTTTCCAAGACCTTCTCACTGGTTCTAAATCCAGGAATAATGTATCCCGAATTGAGAAGCTGCCGAGACACATCTCTCGGTGCTATACCAGAGATATCCACCCATATTTTGCTGAAGCCCCAACATAGAATTATCATGAGTGCAGAATAGATGATAATATGCACCCAACCTTCCATCCCCTCTTCTATTAAGCGGAATATTCCTTGAGGCGGCGTGATATATTTGGCTAAGCCTGACGTCGCAAGCATCCGTCCACTCTCTACATCTCGTTCAAAAACACCCAACCAACTCAAGAATGGATTATTTCCTTCTGCATTGAAAGCACCCCATATTATTTGACCAAAGAAGAGGATGTTTGCATAGAGTGCTTGAGCAAGAATGACTGGAATATTCGAGGTATATAGAAGCTTTATTGGATATCGTGCCTTCATCCCTCTGTATTTTGCATATTGTAATGGGATCTCTACTCGGACAGATTCCATCCAAATGACTGCAAAAAAGATGACGAATGTTACAATCAACGAGAGTACGCTTGGATCGTACCCATTTCTGACAATGAACCAGGCCGCATCTACTGGATCACCCTGAGTTGTACCAATCCCAAACACTCTCAGCAGGTTACCAAGTAAAGCTGAAATGATTCCCTTTGGTAGGTTTGTTGGGAACTCGTTGGGAGCTCCACCCATGTAGCCGTCTGGTGAGGCCGCTTCAATATCTATGAAATTGAGTGCGTTGTATAATACTTGACCTGCAACATTGGTCATGATGAACAATGAAACTCCAGAGCCAAGACCCCATCCCTTCTGGACCAACTCATCCATCAGAATCACGATCATTCCAGAGAAGAATAACTGAATGAACACGATGAGCGACGCTGTAGGATCAAGAGGTCCATAAGCCTGCCCCATGATGTACGCAATTGCTTGGAAAGCTGTCATGATCATCGCAAGGACTTTCTGACCTCCGGTGAAGAGAGCTCTGTCCTCTGGGTCTCCAAAGTCTACATTGATGATCTTTGAACCTGATAGTAGCTGCATGACCAGACCTGCAGTGACGATTGGTCCTATTCCTAGCTCCATCAAAGTTCCACGAGTACTAGCAAGTATGACTCGCATCGCCCAAAGATAGTCTGTTCCTACAGTCTTGTCGACACCATAGAGAGGAAGGTGTGACATGATGAGGAATATTATGAGAATAAGGGCTGTCCAGACAAATTTCTCCCTAAAACTGACTTCTCTGTCCGGAGCCTTAACTTCTGGCATTACCCGTACGAATGGAGATAATGCTTTCAGGAATGTGCTAGGCATTCATTTTGCCTCCTGCAGGTCATTTCGGGGTCCAGTTGACCTTTACCTTTAAAGCTAGTGGTCAGATTGAAATCTGAACTACTCTTCTGGTAAGTCAATTGTTCCTCCAACACCAGTGACCTTTTCCCTGGCTCTTGGAGTGATTGCTTTCACACCCGTCAGATTCAATTTGCGGGTTACTTTTCCAGACCCAAGTATCCTGTCAATACCGAGCTCCGAAACATCAATGTTGTAACGTTTGCCAGTCATTGAGGCTAACTCTTGTGCCACAAGTCTATCAGCTGCCTCGTCGATGTCCCCAATATTCACAGCAACAGGATGGTCTATAACTTTCTGAGGTCTCTTAAAGCCCCATTTTCCAAAGTAACGGGGATCCTCCTGCATTACCTTGATGTAGTGATGCTTCTTTGAACCAGCCATACCTTTGCCTCCTCTTTGTCCAGAGGCTCGATGACCTGCACTAAAGCCGTAACCTGCTGCGCGACGTCCTCGCATCTTGTTGATTTTCTTAGATTTTCGTTTCTGCATCGATATCTCTATCCTCTACTCTCTTGAGACGTACCTCCAGCACGCCGTTACGTATTGCCGATTTGGCTTCTTCCTTTTTCACTTTGCTTGGAAGCTCTATGACCTTGTGATAGGGGCGTTTAGGGTTCTCTGAATGGATTGTCAGAGTGGTTCCCTTGATTCTGACCTTTATCTCATCCCGCTCTACACCAGGGACTTCTGCGACTACAATAATCTCATCGTTTTCTTCCACAACATCAACTAGAGGTTCAAGACTTGAAGATGGTCCTACTCCTTCCTCCCCTGGTGGGTTTCCAAACCGTTGGATGATGGGTTTTCCATCAGGTCCGACATTCATTGAGAATCCGAAGACGAACGGACTAGTCCCTTCAGAACCCTTGAGCATTTCTTCAAAGACTTCACTATCAAATAGTGTTCCCTCGTTCATTTCACTCATCATCTTCTCCATCATCTCTTCTATCATCCGAAACATTTCCTCTGGTATGAAGTCGCCAAACCAGCGTCGGAGTTTTCTCCTAGTTTCGTCATCATCGTCCCAAGACATTCATTTTCACCTCAAAGCATTCGTAGGGCTAAATCGTTGATCTCTTCCCCACGATATCCTGTGATTCCTCCCATTCCAACTGGTAAATACTTCTTGCCTCTGTATCCACTTTTGGGGGGTGTTAATCGAAAGATTGGTTTTAATCCTTCAACATCAGACACACTTGCTTTTCCACCAGCTATCGCTTTTGCAAGAGCCTTAATACTGCTGAGTTTTGAGTTCTTCTTCACATAGTCGTCGGTGAGTTTCTTATTCCCAGGTAAACGCCCTCTTTTTGTGAGAAGCTTTACAATTACATCTTCAGTTGGTTCTCCCCATGTGATGTAATCCTTAGACTTTGTGATCATGCCCAGAATGCTAGGAGTCACTTTGAATAGCCGTGCCTGATGAAGCCGACCTAGTAGAAGCTTATCTAGAGTATCTTCTATCTGTGGTTTAACCCTGACTTGACCTCTTACTCTGATTGCAAGTACAATCTTATCTGTTTCACTCATATCTCAGTCACTCCTGATGAGCTCCATTCCTGTGGTGGGAGCATCTTGTAGGTTTGCGTCAATGCATTGACAAATGCTTTTGCAAAGTTAGATGATGTTCTTGATCTTCCTTTTGTGATTGACCACACATCATGAAGTCCTGCAATTCTCAATACTATCTTACCAACATCTGCTGTTACTAGACCTGTTCCCTTCGGTGCTGGCCTCAATGTGACACTGACAGATCCAGATGAACCTTCCACTTGAAACGGTATACTGTGGGGGTCATGACATCGACATTCCCAAGAGCCGCAGCCCCTGCGAAACACCATAATGTTGAGTTTAGCTCTAGATTCTGCAGCACGTACAGCTGGTACAAACTCGGGAGCCTTGCCAATACCGATTCCAAGAACTCCTTCTCCATTACCCACTACGACAGTTATTCTGAAGCTTTTCTGCTGCCCGCTGTCAGATTGCCTCTGTACGAGTGTAACATCTACAACTTCTTGTCGAAGATCAGGAAACAAAGCATCCACAATTTCCGGCTCTCTAATACTGTAATTGTTCTGCATGATTTCGTCAATCGAGTTGATATGTCCCTCTTTCACAAGCCTACCTAGCTTTGTTTTTGGGATCCAATCATCAAGTGGGCTAATCTCTGTGCGAGGTTGTCTCCTTCTTCTTTGTTGTCTACTCATTTCATGCCACCTCTATTACTTACGCCTCCGACCCTTCTTGCCCTTGCCTCTAGCAATGAGCTTCTTCGGTTTTGGTTTCCGAGGCACCGCACGCGGAGGTTTGACAGCAGGTTTCTCTTTCTTTGGTTTCTCAGCTTTTGGTTTCTTAGCTGCTTTTGCGGGAGCCTTCCTTTTCTTCTTCAACTGAGCAGCTGAAATGTCTTCAAGAGCCTTTTTGACCGTCATGAATTTCTTTGGAATAGTCGAGATAGTTGTCTTCTTCTCACCCAACTTGCTGAACATATTTGATTTGGTTCCAAAGTGATCGTAAGCTGCTACAATGTGCTCTCCTGAAATTCTGGCCTCATCAGGGAGCACCTCAGGATTATGTGGGATCTCAAGTCCTGCATCAATCGCTCCTTTCAATGCAGCATAGACCCGTGAACCCTTCACTGGTGGGTTTAGTCCTATATCTAGTACTGCTTCCTTGACACCCCTACTCTTTGCTCGTAATCCTGCAAGCAATCCAGTTAAGTATGCAGATGGTGTGTTTGCAGTCCCTGCAACCCATCCATGATTTGCCAGTTCTGTAGATATGGCAGAAGCTAATGTTGAATCACCAACAACACTTGCGTTAATGATCTGCACGATGGTAGTAGTGTTTGTCTTTCTCACGACAAGTCTGGGACGTCTTGATTGAAGCAGGCGCATACGGCGATAGTAGTTTGTCCTACCTTCTCTCCTACGTCGAAACTTTACCCTGTATGTTGGTCCCTGTGCCATTATTTGGACAGCCTCCTTTCTGCGATATACGTCCTAAGGTGAGCTGTGTTACGGAATGCGTTACCTTTTGCTTTCAGATACAGCTCTCTGTATACTCTGCTAGTTATTTTCCCTTCATCTCTAAGCTTTCGCAGTTCCTTGCGCATAGGGCGGATTTTCATAATCCATCTGTCTTTACTGCTCAATTTGGAAGTGATCTTACCTTTCTTTCTGCCTGGTCCTGACCTCTGGCCTTTCCGTTTCTGGCTTAGTTTATGACGAGCACGTCCTCTACTGACACCACGAATAGGTTTCTTCTGAATAGCACCTTCATCTACCAATCGTCTGATATCATCCCTGGTTATCGCAAGGCTGATCTCATCTTCGAATTGAGGATCAATCCAGACTCTGGACATACCGACCTTCATTACATCTGCTGCTATTCGTTTCTGAGTACTGAGCTTCATTACTAGTCCACCTCCAAATCAAGATCTGTGAACAGGTCCTCTTCATCGATCTCATCACTCTTGCCAGGGTTGAGGACTCGTAAAAGTTTGGCATCAGCAGCTACCAGAATCTCTTGCTTCTTCCTTGCTCCTACGGTTGATGCAATTCTGACTGCATGTACTTCAGGATCAAGCTCATCTACATCTGAGGGTTTATTGACTCTTACTTCAACAAAGAGAGACGGATGAAGATCTCTAACAGCCCTAGGTGTTCGATAACCTGAGGAAACCATTGCAATGCGTCCCTTCTTCTTACCCCGAGTTGCACTATCTATTCCACGGACCTTGCGCCAACTGTCACTTACTCGAATCCATCTATGAGCTTGCTCGTGACGGAATTTTGGCATCTGTTTCTTCTTCTGTCTAGCTATTCGTAGAACTCTCTGATCTGTGTTCTTAACTCTGAGAGGAACTTCCACCTTTGGTTTCTTCTTAGGTGCAGCCTTCTTTTTCTTCTTGGGTGCAACCTTTTTCTTCTTTGGCTTGGGTTCTTCTTTTTCAGCTTTCTTGGGTTTCTCCTTCTTAGGAGCTGCTTTCTTGGATGGTTTTGTTTCCGCTTTCTTTGCTGGCTTCTTTGCGGATTCAACATCAGCGAGTAAGCCCTGTGCAGCCTCTATCAGCTTTGCAGCACCACTCTCACTAAGACCCTCGACCTTATCAGCAAGCTTGTCTGCCTTTGTGCGAGACATGTTCAGTACTGTCTTGATACCAGCATCTCTGAGCTTCTCCTCTAGTTTGGGTCCCACACCGGGCAAGTCTTTCAGTTCAGGCTTTTTTGACATCTCATTGCCTCTCCTATACTATTGACTTCACTTCCTCGCCTTTCCTCTTCCTGATTACATAGATACCATCGAGGAAAACTCGTCTGTCTTTATCACGGATTTTGCATGCCTGTTGGATGTTGGCTGCACTCTGTGAAACATGTTCAATGTTGATTCCGCTGATGAAGAGTTCATCTTCAGTGGTCTTGACCTGCACATCCCCAATCAGTCGGGCAGTCCGTATACCACGCTCTCCGATGAAGTTCTTGATAATCACAATATTGTCCATAATCTCTACAGTAATGGGAAAGTGACTATACACAATTTTCATCTCATATTCATACCCATGCTGTACGCCTGTGAGCATATTTCGAATATGTGCAATAATCGTTCCAACAAGAGCTTTGGACTTTTTGCGATTTATGTGAGTAGTTGCAATTACTTCATTCCCTTCAATTTTAATCTGGGTCTGAGGTTCTGGGAATGAACGTTCCAATGAACCCTTTGGACCATTTACAGTGATAGTGTTCTCTTCAAAGGAAACCTGACACTCACTCGGAATCTGGATCCGTTGTTCATAGATTGCTTCTTCAGTCATTTGTCAAATCTCCTTAGTAAACATATGCAAGTAATCTTCCACCAATACCTCGGGTCTTGGCATCTTGGTGTGTCATCACACCTTCAGGTGTTGTTACTATGAGTATTCCATAGTTGTAGGCAGGCAGGAAACGTTTCTCAAACTTCTCGAAACCATCACGTCGGACTGGAAATCTAGGTTTGATTACACCGCACTTGTTGGTCCTTCCCATGAGTTGAATCCGGAAGCGACCAGCTTTACCATCATCAATCCGTTCGAACTCTCCAATGTAGCCTTTTGACTGCATGACCTGCAGTACTTTCTCAATCAATCGTGATGCAGGAGCTATTACCACTTCGGGCTTGCCCACTATCTCACTATTGTAGATGTTTGACATTGCGTCAGCCAATGGGTCTAGTAGTGTCACTTTCTCCTTAGCCTCCTTACTGGTATTTCTGGAACCCGAGCTTCTCCGCTGTTTCTCTGAAACATCGTCGGCACATGTTCAAGCCATATGATCTGATGATTGCCTGATGAGTACCACAACGTACACATGTTCTGCTGCCTTTGCCCATTTTCTTTCGTTGTCTAGGACGTTCTCTCTTTACACTCATCATTAATCACCTCAGAACAAGTATGTCCGCTCTCGCTCCTTTTCGAGTATTTCAACACCGAATTTGTTCTTGACAAAGACCATACTCTCCTCTGGAGTCAATCGATGTCGGTATGGTACTTTCGTCTTTCTTCTCCGTCTTCGTTTCACTCTGAAACCCGGACGCTCTATACATACTGTAATGTTCATACCCTGAATTCCAAGCTGGGGATCGTATTTTACGTCTGGAATGTCGATATGCTCTGCAATTCCAAAAGCGAAATTTCCATCAAGATCCCAATTCTTGATCAACAGGACATTTTCCTTTGCCTTCAAAGCTTTAATGAGAAACTTCTCTGCTTTTCTGTTCCTGAGAGTCACTCGGACAGCAATGGGTTCTTTTCTACGAATTCCAAAATCTCGAACTGTCTGACGAGCTTTTGATTGAGTTGGAGTCTGTCCACTGAGTCCCTCAAGAATTGTTGCTGCCCTGTTTAGGGCTTCTCCGCCACCTGTGCACATATCAACGACGACCTTGGCCACAAAGGGTTCTCTCATAGGGTATGTCTTCCAGTCCTCTAGGAAGACCTGTTCATTGATTTGCTCATTCTCGATACTCAATCTGAACTACCTCCAGTTGATTCAAGAGTGACCTCAGGTTTTGTCTTACCCACAACAAACACATAGTCCAATGCAGTCTGGAACCTATTTCCGTCAGGATCCTGTAGTGTAACTGTACTGGCGTGTGAACCAATCTGTTTGACTATCTCAAGGATTTTCCCTTCAATCCCGATATTCTTTCCACGTGTGACTATGGCATATGCTCCCGTTTCCATATTGATGGATTTCATAAGTTTCTGTTTGGGTATACCCACCTTTAGAGTATCAAGAGTAGTATAGTCTGCAGGGCTCTCACCTTCGGTGAGTAATAACGTTCTACCATCATGTAGACCGAGTTGAATCTTGCCACCTTTGATTACTGTCTTGGCCTCAATTCTACAAAGCTTGTAAGTAGCTTCCTTTTCATCAATGTTGACTAATTTTAACCCACCCTTCAATTTCGGAAGAAGTCTGAATCGTTCACCGGATGTAATGATTTCAATTACATCCATTAGTCCCACTGGAAATCTTGGATTCTTTCTAATCACACCATCAACTTTTACCTGCCCACCAGAGAGTATTGCCTTCACTTCACGCATATTCTCAGCGTAATCAAGAACCTCTCTAAGAATTAAAGCAAGAGTCAGGCTATGTTCCTTAGGATGTGGTCCAGGAATAACTCGTGTGGTGAACTTCGCTGTCTTTCTCTTGATTGGCCAATGTCTTGGTGCTGGAAGGCGTTTCAGATGCTTCTTTTGACCTCTTCTTGCCATTAATCTTCACTCTCCGCGAATTTCAATACTTTACTCTCTATGAGCTTCTTTCTTTCATCATTCAGTTCCAGCTTTACTAACATGAGATTGGAAGGATGAACTGGAACTGAAGCCTCCTTGCCGTCCGCTTTAGTGATCGTAGCATTGTCTAGAAACACACGTGCTTTTTTGTAGCTGACCTCGCTCACCTTTCCTTCTGTATCCCTAAACTGTCCTCTCATGATTCTCACAGTATCTCCTTTCTTAACAACAAGTGAACGGAGACCATATTCCTCTTGGAGGAATTCATCAAGACGACATTTGAGTAAGGCTTTCTTCTCATGAAGAGCAGCGTTTCGTATTCGCCTTCGTTGTTTCCTAGGTGACCTTGAGCTTGGTTTCTTTACCATTTTCACACCCTCACACTATTTTCGACGCTATAGCGGAAACTCTTGGCCACTTTAGAGTGACTTCCCTTGCCATAGGCCCTCTCAGTTCAGAACCTTGAGGTTCTCCTCCCGGTTTTATCAGAACTGCAGCATTATCCTCGAACTGCATCCAAGTACCATCAGGTCTTCTGAATGGCTTTCTTTGTCGTACTATTACAGCTTGTAGCACTTGTTTTCGAAGTTCTTGTTTTCCTTTTGTGACTGAAACATTGACCATATCTCCAATGCCAGCTTTTCCTAATTTTCTCAGCTTTCCCTTGTAGCCAAAAACGGTGATTAGTTTGAGTTCTTTGGCTCCAGAATTATCAGTGCACAAGATTTTTGCACCAATCGGGAGCCCTCGAGCTATTCGAGGTATGAATTTTCTGATTCCTCTTCCAACTTTTCTTGACACAGACTATTCCTCCTCCGTTTTTACTTCTGTTGGGATGCTCGCAATGACAACAGCAGACACATTCTTACTCAAGGGTCTGCATTCGACAACTTTGACAGTGTCTCCAACTTTTACATCGATGCATGGTGGTAGGTGAGCAAGTTTCCTGCTTCTCCGACGTTGATATCGAGAGTATTTCTTGATCAAACTAAGATAGTCTGTTTGAAATACGATTGTTTTATACATCCGAGTACTGGTGACGATTCCTTCCCTGACTTTGCTTCTTACTGATAGGTTTCCATGGAACGGACACTTTGTATCGTCACATGTCTTCTCTGGAGGTTCCACATTTGGGATGCCAATGTTGCGAACTTTACTCTTGGTTTCGGCCATTATCACCAGCTCCTATTGAGGTGCTTCTTCATTCTGTCCTCTGGTCTTCCTCTAAGCAGTCCGCCATCAATGCGAACTAAAGTGCCATCGGGGAGTGTTATATCAAAGACACAGATCTTTTTGGGAACTGATATGGTTCCTCTTTCTGTATCAATATGGAACATTTCCTTGGATTCTTCAAGGATAGTACCTTTAGTACACACATGATTGGGGTCCTTTGATTCAACTATGTGGGTCAATAACCCCACAAGCTCATGTTTCACAATATTCTGAGGAGCGATTTTCATTCAGATGCCTCCAACTCCTCTTCTCGCATAATTGTCAGAATACGAGCAATTGCCTTTCTTACATTGCGTATTTTGTATGGATTTTCAGTTCCACCACCAGTAGCTGACTCAATCCTGATACTGGACATCTCATTGTAAAGCTCTTCCAGTTTCTTCTGACGTTCTGCAGGCGTAAGTTTTCTAATTTCTTTGGCATTCAGACTAGACATCACTCTTTCCCTCCTTCATCCAATGAATCCAATTCCTCAAGGTCATCAATAATTGCTTCTACAGGTTCATCAGTTTCATCTTCAATTTCGGCTTTTTCTTCTATTGAAGATTCGTCAGAAGATTCAGGTTCTTCCTCTTCCATGACTTCTAGAGGTTCCTCTACGAGCTCAAGACCATCAAGTTCCTCAAGTTCTCTCAGCTCATCTATGTCAGTAATCCCTTCAAGTGAATCCTCGACACCTTCTTCTACCTCAATGAGTTCTTCTTCTTCCGGCTTTTTGATGAGCTCAATCTCTTCTTTCTTCCTTGGCTTTGGTGTCTTGATTTGTATGATCCCCGGAAGCTTGGAATCGGGTTTCATGATACTCACGGTTATACCTATCACACCTGGTTTAAGGACTGCTAAGTCATTTGCATGGTCAACAAATGCGTTTGCTGGTTCACCTGTTTTTGAAATGGTGCCCTGTTTGAATTTTTGATACCTAGCTCTTCTGCTCGAGAGTTTGCCCTTTACAATAATCTCACAACCAATTGCTCCGGCTCTCATAACACGCCTGAGAATCCAATACGCCATTCTACGGAATCGGACACCTCTCTCAAGCTGTCTTGCTAAGCGTGAAGCCATTACAGATGCATCTAACCAGGGATTCTCAATCTCGCTTACCTCAATCTGAACATTCTCAATTCCAAACTCATTCTCTAGGATATAGGTGAGTTCCCTAATTTTTGCACCACGACGACCAATCACAACTCCGGGTCGAGAAGCGTGAATTACGACCTCTGTCTTCATGGGCATCTTTCTGATCTCTACGCCTCCATATCCTGCAGCGTTGAGTTCAGTTGCTAGAAACTCATCAATCGCTAGTCTGCGAGAGTTCTGTTCAATGAAATATTTGACAGCTGACATTAATTCACCTCTTCCAATACTATCTCCACATGCGAAGTGTTCTCAAAATACGGAGTGCTTCGACCATGTGCCCTCTCAATGAATTTCTTGTAGGTTCTACCCCCTTGTGTTGCAGCATGAATGATTCTTAGTCGATCAATGTCCAAGCCCTTTGTGTCAGCATTTGCTTCTGCGTTCCTTAAGATGGCTAAGATGTGTTCTGAAGCCTTCACAGGATGACCACCAGATGGCCATTTCTTCATTCCTGGATGGTGTCCTCGTTTTTTCCTATGACGCCGGTAAGGAATCCAAGCTTTCTCTTCGATCACTAGCTCAAGAAGATCTATTGCCTTATCCAGCATCATCCCCTTTATTTCATTGCAGACTTCTCTACACTGCTTTGGGGAAACCCGCATATTCCTTCCACTTGCTATGGCTGTCCTATCTGGGTCAATGCCTATGATTGAATATCCATATGTTGGCATTATGCCTCACTTCCGCTGTGGGGGACTTGTTCCAGCTCACTTCTAAGAAAGCTGCAAAGTCGTCATCGTGCTCTCACAACCACTCCCGAACCTACCGGCACTCGTCTGCAGACTGTTCTCGCGAGCAGAACTAGTTGTCTACACTGCTTCCATTGGTTCGGAAACAGCTGTCTCTGTTGAGCAGCAATCCGGTTTCGGAAGAGTTTCGCATTTAAACGTTGTCACTTGTTCGAATTTCCCTTGTGAAAATCAAGGGTTGTCTCCGAATTCCGCGGTGACTCTTCTTAGTACAGGTGTCTTTATTGAATTCTTGATGAGATCCACACCCGCATCAGTGAGTGTTCCCTTCACATAATGAACTCCAGCAGATTGAATGTAGACAAGACCCTTGCCTCTCAACTTTTGTAAACTACCTAAGACGATTTGAGTAAGTTCCTCCTCTGTGATGTCTAAACCACCTCCTGGAACTTGTAAGGTTTCGGACATCTTGAGGACATTACGCATAGAACTCAGTTGTCTTCTATTGCTATCATAGGGATTAGAGTACATCCAAAGCAGAACAATCAGGTCAACCACTTCGAGACCAATGTCTGGATTGAGTTCCAGTGTCTTCTTAGCCACGAGTTCTACAATTGGCATTTATACCACACTCTAGTGCTCCCAAGTCCTATTCAAGTAATCGAAAATGCTACACAAGTTGAATATGACCACTCTTGGGTTCAAAAATTTCGCCTCTCTGCATGAGTTTATCCAGAGATGACATCACGGATGTTTCTGTGATTCCTTTCTCTTCAAATTTATGGATCAGATCACTTACTTTGAATGAATCTTCTGATTTTGAAAGGAGAGCAAGGATTTCCACTGATACATCTTGTATTTTCGAGTCATTGACCTTGTCCTTGTCCTCAGTAGTGACCAATAACACAGACCATGGCCTTGGAAATATTAGAGTTCCATTATTGGACAAGTTTTCGAGTTGGCTTTCAACCCATTTCCAATCGAGCTCATATCCTGAACAAAGCTGTTCAATTCTATCAAGAGAGCAGGGGGCTTTACTTGCTTCCTTTTTCAGGAGATTCATGAGACGTTTCTGTTTTCCAAGAGGGCTTTGTGTCGAGTTTCCATCAGAGATGTCAGATGCTTTGACATTATCTTTCGGCATAAGTGCAAGTACTCGCTCTCTAGAACATTCTACGGATCTCTGAAATTCATCTCCACCTCTCGCGGCATTGAATTCCTTCACTGCAACCGAAGCCAACTCAGGCGTGTCAAAGATTGCACAAGCAGCTCTGGTGATATCAATAATCTTTCCGCAGTAACTGCATCTTCTACGTTTTTGACCAGCTGGTGCATTTGTGAAATTTTGACACTTTGGGCACTTGAATACTAAATATGGCTTCACTTACCTGACACCTACTGAAATCTTATCTAGACTCTCAGTATTTAATGCTCGCTCTTTGGGTCCGATGAGAACCGTTATATCACCATTAGCCTGCGGGAGAATTCGGAGTATCCCCGATGGTGAAGAGAGCAAAAGCAATTGTTGTTGATTCAAAGTTATGCAAAGGTTGCCACATCTGTATCTCCGTCTGTCCTCATGGTGTACTCAAAAAGTCTGAAATCGTTGATAATCGCGGATTCTTTCTTCCAATCGTTGCTGACATCGATGCTTGCAAAGTATGTAATTTGTGTGAGATGGAATGTCCCGATTTTGCTATCTCAGTTGCATCTGTTGATGAATGAACTTTATTCTTCGTACAACTCTGATTACTCATTACTACCGAGAGAATCCATCATTTACAAGTTCTAATAATACAATCAACCATATAGTAGTGGACTCTTCTTCAGAGTGTCCGCATGATATGTTGGTGTATACAGTGTCAGATCCAGAAATTCGTATATTGCTTGAATTGCGAACTCAACTAGGTGAAGAGGTTGATAAACTCAGAGAAAGAATCGAACAGTTGGAGGTATTTATTCAGGCTTTAGATGCAACAATTGGAAGAGGTAGTTTCACCACCGCTGATGTAGCAATGGAAGCTGCTGAACGCGCCCCGGTCAGGACACCAACTGAAACTCTAGAAGCTGCTGGTGAACCAAGGAGTATAGTTGTATTCAATAAATCGGGAGACATGGAACTGGCCACCATTGAGGTTATGGAACAGAATCTAAGAATCCTTCCTGCGGATCACGCAGTCTACAATATTACTCGAGGTGCTTTTGCAAGATTCTTCATTCAAGAAATACTTGGAAAATTTCAACAGGAAGACCGTGTTCGTGTTGAAAACAAAGAGATTGAATGGGATGACACCTTTGATTTTGAAGTCAAATCCGATGATAAAATCCTTGATGAAGTGATAGTGAAGAATTTTGGTACTGAGAGTAGGTTGGAGGAGATTCAACGAACCTTGAGATGGACCTTGGAGAAAATCTACCGAGCTCGATAGACAAGTATCGCTTTTGGCGCGAACAGAACCCACCTTGATTTCTATTGCAAAAGAGTCAAATAGCTGGTGACGTTTTCCACACTTTAGATGGCTCTTTGAGCAGGCAATCATTCTGGAGCGGAGGCAATGGTATCCCGTTTTGACGATGAACACTTAGCTGTAAATCCACAAGAAATCGTCAAGATTGTGCGTGATGCCCATGAATTCTACAAAGTGAATAAAATTGATGAGCGATATGAAACCTTAGCATTGGACCTTGTGCGAAGGTTCATTTCACGAGAAGGAGTTCCTCGTGAAATAGATCCATTCTTTGGTGCAGCGCTCTATATGGTCACAAGACATCCCTGGAGTCATCCAAACCCACTGACAAAGACAGAGTTTGCGGCAAGACTACGAATGAAGGAATCGAGCTTAGAATGGTACACTGAAAGCATAGTTGACAAGCTAGGATTCACAACATTACATGATAAAGCTCATCTTCCCTTCTTCATGGATCCTAAAGGAACAATAGCAAGTGTTGTAGATTCAGTAGTAAGCGCTAGTGTGGGTGAAGTAGTTGTGCGGGGTATTGTATCTGGGAGTGCACCATCATACGAACAACTCGCAGATTCAATTGTTGACCGTCTATGCAATGTTGTCAAGATAATCCCTACTGCATTTGAGCAGGAAATACACAATCTTATACGACGTAAGATTGAGGAAGAGAGTGAGAAACTGATTACTCAGCTCTCTGGACGTCGATGACTACCTAGGAATTTTCTGGTTGAAGGGTCACTTCTTCAACAAATCTTCTTCCTGCAACTACTTGATCAACTGAGTGTATCACAGCTCCAGCTTGCTCTAGAATTTCTCTAATCGTGTCGTAGCTGAGATCATCGCCCTCAAGAGTTATAGTGATACTCTCCGTGTTCTGGTCTACCTCTTTCAATGAGATGTTCAGTCCGTTGACTCGTTCATCTCGTGAGAGCATAAGAGCGAGATCGGTCAGTCGAGGACTGTGAGGTTTCAATACATCAAGAACTATTCTTCGTATGCCATGAGGCAATAATTCATTCCCCATTATTTGACCCGCGGGTCTTGTTCTTCCTGTCATGCCTCTTGGATTGCCTTGTTAAACCTTACGACATGGGAAGGGCGCCTTATATTTACGCATGGGGGTTCTTAAAGTATTGCGAAAGCGAGTGTATCTGGAAGCTCCCCAAGGCTTATATCACCACAATGGGATTTCATTAGATGACCAGCATTCTGTTGGATTCGCCGGGAACTGAGGTTGGGACACAGCCTTGAAGCAAGAGAAACTCACTAGACAAATCAAAGACAAAGACAATACCAGTTCTAAGTCCAAAGCAAAAGGAAAATCTGAATCGGGCAGAATCATTGATATCAACATTGCAGACTTCAAAGGCCATCCACTTTGGTCACTTCTTATAGAAACTGATAAGAGCAATCCACTTTTTGCAGGGAATGCCGGGTACGCTCAAAACTATAACTTACCTAAGAATCCAAAAATATCTGCTAAAGAATTGGCTAGCAAACTCTCAATTACTGTTGGAGAAGCTCTGGTCATTCTTGAGGGATTAGTACCTGAATAATCTGTATGTCCACAGGTTCGCACTTTTATGCAATTCAAGGTAGAGTACATTTTGGACGGAGAATCAATGAATGAGATGACAGGTTTCCGTGATGCAAAATTTGCACAAGCCGTCGTCAAGGAAATTGAGTCACTAGTCCTTGGACATGAGGTTCGGATAGTCCATGTCTGTGGTACTCATGAAGATACAATTAGCCAACATGGCATTCGCTCTCTTCTACCAACTTCTATAAGTCTAGTAGCAGGTCCTGGATGCCCTGTCTGTGTATGTGCTGCTGAAGATGTTGATATGGCTATTGAACTAGCTAAGCAAGGACACATAGTCACAACATTTGGCGATATGATTCGAGTTCCATCTACTAATTCTTCACTAGAAAAGCAACGCAGTTCTGGCGCTGATGTACGAATAGTCTATGGTGCGAGCGAAGCTGTTGAGATAGCTCGCCAAAATCCAGAAGAAGAAGTAGTTTTCATAGGCGTTGGTTTTGAAACAACAGCGCCTACAATCGCACTTGAACTCATTCGAGGCCCTCCAACTAATTTTTCTGTTCTTACCTCATTGAAGGCCATACCTCCTGCAATGGATATTCTTGCTAATCTGAAAGGATTTGGAGTTAATGGATTCATCACACCTGGACATGTGTCAACGATAATTGGTAGTAATGCTTTCCAACCTTTTGCAGAGAAGACAGGTGTTCCCTGTGTGACATCGGGGTTCGAACCACTTGATGTTCTCGAATCTATTCGTATGATACTCTTGCAAATCAAAGAGGGTAGAGCTGAGTCTGAAAATGAATATACACGAGTCGTCAAACCTGAAGGGAACTTAGCAGCTCAGAAGGTTTTGGACCAAGTATTTCATATTGCCGATGCACACTGGAGAGGTATAGGGATTATTGAGAAATCTGGTTACTCAATTCGTAAGGAATTCTCTGAATATAACGCACGTTTACGCTTTGAGTTTCCAGAGTTTGAATCATTAGATCTTCTCCCTGGATGTAGGTGTCATGAAGTAATCCTAGGCATGATTGATCCTATTGACTGCACGCTCTTTGGAAACAGATGCACAATAGAAACTCCGTACGGTCCTTGTATGGTGGGTCATGAAGGAACCTGCAGAATCAGATTTGAAAACTTGGAATGAACCCTATTCTTTCGATACTTTCCTCTCAGCCGCCTTAAGATCCTTAGGAGTGTTGAAGTTCATGAAAGTGCTTAGGTCTGGATCGAACTGCTTCAGAGTTTCTGTGGAAACAAATAGAACCCTCTGTAACTTATCAAGAAGGTTTCTCATTTTGTGATGACCCTCCTGCACCACCTTGAGTCCATGAAAATATGCATGTTCTGCCAAATACACAGAGTGAAGTGGTTCAATGTATCCTGTTGGCCAAGATGGTACAACAGCACCATGTTCAGGACTCATCCTGATAAGCATCCTCAGGAGTTCTGTATCGGACAAAGGAGCATCTACTGGCAGGAGCAGAACATAAGATGTGAGTGCATACTCAAATGCAGTGAGTGCTCCTGTAAGAGCACATTTGACCTCATCAGGGGGGTCGATAACAACTCGAACATCTGGAACAAGACTTTTGATGTTATCCTCCTGTATTTCATCAGAAACCACAATGATTACTTCTGACGAGAGTTTCCGCGCAATATCAACCATGTGAACTACAAGTGGTTTCCCATGAAACTTTGCCAGTGATTTCTCTGAGCCAAATCTTTTGGAAGTACCGCCTGCGAGAATCGCGACTGTGATTTTTTCCATGGTTGATTGTCACCATCACTAATGATGCTAGATACCTCCACCGAATAGGTCGCGCGGTCGACTGATGCTAATAAAGTGTTTCGGGAGCAGCTAGCTCTTAGATAGGTATAGACTCGCTGTCTTTGCTTTCAGTATCTGCAGACTCAGGGAGGTCTATCTTTACTCTGTGGTCTGCTAGCAACGCGTCTGTATCAGGCAACCCCATGGCGATTGCAAGAAGCTCCGTATAATAAAAAACAGGCAACTTGAATTCAGTGTCAAAGAGTCTATTCGTTATTCGCTGACCGGATTCAAAAGTGATGAAACAAGTCGGACAGAATACTACTATTGCTTCAGGTTCGACCATTGCCATGCTCTTCATCTTTTCTCTCAAGACTGCATATGATGTTTCAGAATCTGTCTTTCTGACTCCCGCTCCGCAGCACATTACTTTATCCATGTACTCTAACGATTCCATTCCTAGCGCTTCACACAACATATCGAGCTTGACTGGTGCTTCAGCATTATCTACTTGCATTATCTTCTGAGGTCTTAGGAGATGACATCCTGAGTGTGTTACGACTTTGATGGGAACTGGTCTGACTACTTTTGTTGAAATCGTTTCCACACCAATCTCATCAAAGAGAAGTTGATGAACATGAATTATTGAGGTCGTTCCCTTGTACTCCAGGCCAATTCTCTTCAGAATGGCATTGACTTTCTCCCTTCGTTTAGGAGTTGTGTCGAGTTCATGTTTAGCAAGAGTGAGAGATTCGTGGCAACCAGCACATGCAGTCAAGATATCCAAACCCGCAGCTTCTGCAAGAGCGATATTCCTTGCTGCAAATGTTAACCAAGTATCCTCTGAGAGAGACCTTACTGCATTTGGTTCTGGGCAACATGTGAATGCAAGATCCACCAGTTCAACTTCAAATTCAGAAACTACCATGCGGACTGATTTCTCCGCAAACTGTAATCGGTTTGCCATTGTGCAACCTGGGAAGAAAGCGTATTTCATTCTGCATCCTCCTTCACAGCTGCCCTATTGGCTTCTAGTACATCATAAGCACCTGTCACTTTGAAGATTAGTCTGACTTGCTCAGGGTCTGGCTGGGGTAAATCTGGAAGACCTAAGTCTACACGTTTTTTGTCTGATCTATTTGATTGTGGAGAGAGACATCCTCTTGCAAGAAGTGTTTCTGCAGCCTCGACAAAATCCGGTGGTGCTTTGCCCTCTATCGAAGAGATGTTCTTTATGCCTATCAGAATCTCTGCAAGCGACACTCCCATTGGACAACGTTCTTCACACATTAAACAGTACGCACATAACCATTCTGTTCCTTCACGTGGAACCACACCATCAGTTATAATGGAGTCAACAGCCAACCGTGGGTTCATTTGTGGTGCAACTCTAAAAACTGGGCATGAAGAAGCGCATATCCCACACTGAAAGCAGGGTCGTCCTGCTTTACGGAGTTCTTCGAGTTTATGATTGCGACTATCGTCTGTCATTCTACTCACTTCCCTCCTTTCTTCTTTTTAGTGGCATTTTTTCTAGTAGTACCACTCTTCGATTTTGTCTTCCCTTTTGGCTTAGCGCTCATCTTTGATTTGGGTTTAGATTTTGTTTTTGGTGTTGGTTCCTTCTTGGGTTTCGTACTTCGTTTCTTAGTCTTAGGTTTGGATATACTGTCCTTGTATCTCTCAGTGACTTCAGCCATTTCGCTCATGATAGTTTGCCATTTCTTACCTTCTCCAGCTGAAACCCATTCGACTCGAAAACGTTCATCATCGATGTTATTTCTCTTCATCCAACCTCTAATTCTCGGCTCACGCTTCGCCATCCAATGGTTTCCAGTTTGGAAGTGGCAATCTGCAGGTAGATGACAACCAGAATAGAGAACAGCTCCTGCACCCAGCTCAAACGCCTTTTGAGCGAATCTTGTAGAATAACGTCCTGAACACATTGACCGGATTACCCTTGCATTAGTGGGATATTGCATTCGTGAAACGCCTGCGAGATCGGAACCTCGATAGGAACAGAAAGCACAAGCAAAAGCTACAATCTTTTCCTGTGGCTTTTCAGCCAGAGCAATTTCTATCTGGGCCTCAATCTGCTCACTCGTGAAGTTAGGCATGTATATTGCATCTTGAGGACAGTCTCCTGCACACGTTCCACATGCCTGACAGAGGGCTCCCATCACAGTGAACTTGCCAGTACCATCCTGTGAGATTGCTCCATACGGACATCGTTTCTCGCAAGTTCCACATCTGTTGCATTTTTCCTGCATAATTCGTGCACTGAGGGCTTCTATTGGATATCGACCTTTCTGAAGGATTATTGCTGCACGACCCGCTGCTGCACTTGCTTGAATAACAGAATCGCGAATATCCTTAGGACTCTCTGCTCCACCACAGATGAATACTCCAGCTGAGCTTGTATCAACAGGTCTTAGTTTCGGATGTGACTCTATATAGAAAGAGTCTGCAGTACAGGATATTGGTATTGGAAAATTCCCTGACTGTCCCTCGGCTCCCATGGAGAGTATCACTAGGTCATAGTCAATTAATTCCAGTTTGTTGTGTGTCGTGTCTTCAACACTCACTCGTAGATTCTTTGTCTTTGGATATTGCTGAATCTCGCCAACTCTTCCACGTACAAATTTTATACCCTCTTCTCGTGCTTTTAGATACTGATCTTCAAAGTACTTGCCATGCATTCTGAGGTCTTGGTAATAGATTGTCACCTCTGTATCAGGATAGTGTTCTTTGATTAGTAGAGCACACTTCACTGATTCAGCACAACAGAAATTTGAACAGGCTGGTCTTGTGTCAATGCTACGTGACCCTACACACTGCGCTATTGCGACTGATGTTGGCTTGGCCAGATCTGAAGGTCTTACAAGCTGGCCTTCTGTAGGTCCAGCTGCATTGATCAGTCTTTCAAACTCAAGAGAAGTGATTACATTGGGATATCTTCCCCATCCAAGTCGGGGAATCTTCTCTGGATTTGCAGGTTTGAAACCAGTTGCGAGGATGATAACTCCGACTTCAAAGTCTATGTACTTTTCCCTATCTGAAGATACAATGGCTTCCTGTTCACATCGATCAATACATTTTCCGCAACGAATCAGATCCATTCCAAGGCAGGTATTAGGGTCAATAAAATATGATGAGGGAACAGCTTGAGGAAATGGAATCTGTATTGCTTTTTGCCACGTTAAGTTCTGATCTGTTCTACTAGGAACATCTACAGGACATACTTCCACACAGTCACCACAAGATGTGCATTTGTCAATATCTACGAACCGTGCTCGTTGTTTCACTCGAACATCGAAGTTGCCTACATATCCTGAGATTGTTTCGACCTCTGCCATGGTAATGAGATTGATGTTAGGATGTTTAGCCACATCTACCATCTTGGGTCCTAGAATACAAATAGAACAGTCATTCTGAGGAAAGACCTTATCCAAGATGGCCATAATACCTCCAATGGTTGGCTCTCTCTCAACCAGATTGACCCTAAACCCAGCATCAGCAAGGTCAAGGGCAGCTTGCATACCAGCTACTCCAGCTCCTACAACTAAGGCTGCTTGAGTGACAGGAACATCTTGTTCTTTCTGGGGCTCTAGTGTTGCAGCCTTTGCAACGGACATAGCAACTAGATCTTTCTCTTTTTGAGTAGCTGCCGCCGGATTATCGCGATGCACCCAAGAAACGTGCTCGCGGATATTTGCCATGATACAGAGATAGGGATTAAGCCCTGCAGCTTTCACAGCTTTTCTGAATGTATCTTCATGCATTGTTGGGCTGCATGACGCAACAACAACTCGATTGAGGTTATGTTCTTTGATAGCGTCCTCAATCTCTCTTTGTCCGGGGTCTGCACATGTGTATCGGTTTACTTGCACAAAGACCACACCTGGTAGAGTCTTTGCATACTCAGCCAAATCATCGATGTCTACGACTGCCCCGATATTCTTTCCACACTTACATGGAAATACACCGATGCGCAGTTCTGAATCTGTGGAAACAACTTCAATTTCTGTAGCTTCAGCACTGTTTCCTTTAGGGTCGCTTGTGGTCATGTGAAGGACCTCGTTCTGTAGAACACAACTTGCGAAACTCGGTCAATACTCTAAATAAAGGTTGAGAATAACTGGCTCAATCTCTTCACAACATTTCATTGTCTATCGAGTAATACTATTTTTTAGATCAGTTCTGTCAGAAACTCAGAAAATACGATTTCAAACTGATTGATTCAACTCCTAGAGTTTCACCAAAAGCGTAAAAAGTACGTCAATAAGGGATGTTTCTATCAGGTGGCTTCAAGATGACTGGCAAGGTTTGGAAGTACATCACTGAGAAGTTAGAGTCTGAGGGTGCTTGTCATTTCTCCCTCCTCGACCCCGATCCTTTGGCTACAACAATTGAGAATCTTCTAGAGATTGCTACTCTTGCTGAAAAAGCAGGTAGTGACGCCATAATGATAGGAGGAAGCACAATCTTTGGGCTAATCGATAATGCTGTTGAGAAAATCGGTGAGGTTGTTGACATACCTACGATTTTGTTCCCTGGGAACATCAGTGGTGTGTCTGAACATGCAGATGCCATGTTCTTCATGTCGTTACTCAATAGCACAAATCCATACTATATCATTGGAGCTCAAGCACTAGCTGCACCAAAGGTGAAGTTTTCCGGTATTGAGGCTATACCCATGGCTTATCTACTCGTTTCACCTGGAAAGTCAGCAGCTTGGGTTGGTGATGCTAAACCTTTTCCAAGAGATAAACCCAAACTTCCAGCTATGTATGCGATGGCAGCTGAACTTCTTGGGATGAAGCTTGTTTATCTTGAGGCGGGAAGTGGGGCTGAGGGTGGTGGAGTCCCTCCTGAGATGATAGGCGATGTATCTCAGTTCATTGACATTCCAGTGATAACAGGGGGTGGTTTCAATGATGAAAAATCAGTGGTCACCGCTATTGAAGCAGGAGCTTCGATTGTTGTGCAGGGAACCTATCTGGAAAAACATGTCCAAAAAGATGGAGGCGAGGGTCTAGCAAAGATAGTCAAGGGTCTCAAGAAAGCAGGCGCCAAGAGAGTTTAAATACTTCGCATCCTTTTTGACTGAAAGACGCCATGGAGATGCGTTATAGTGTCCTCAAAAACTGAAATGTTGAATGAGCTTTTAATCGACTTGAGTCGTGCGTCCCAGGGCAATGTTGAAGCAAGTGCTATCATTTCTAAATCACAGGGACTTACAATCTGTACACATTATCCTGAAGGAACAGATGAGG
>JAEOUL010000289.1 GCA_016839345.1 Candidatus Thorarchaeota archaeon
AGTATAACTAGCCCCATACCTGTAAACGCAAATCCAAATTGTGTTTGCATAATTCCTATACAAACTCCCACACAACGATAGGATACCTATTGTCTAGAATGATATTAGATTTGTGTAATTCAGAAACAACTGGTAGGAGCACAATTGCTCCTTACCGTTGTTCTATTTCAGCGGTACGTAAGCTGAAGACTTGGTTGCACCGATTCCAGGATTTCCATGTTTTACGGGTTTTCCCGTATTCGAAAATTCCCCGAGCACATGTCCAATCATCTGTGGAATTATCTTTATTCGTGTGAAATCCTTGCCGTTGTGAACTGCAACAGTGAGGTCAACCATCTCCGGAAGAATGACCATGTCACGGCAATGAGTGCGAACGACAACGTCCTTACCCTTTCTCTGTTGCTTCCTTGCTGCTCTGAGCTTCATGAGCAGTTTCTTCTGACGTGGGGGTAGGCCGCGCTTGAGGGTCCTTCTCCTGCGTGTTGGGAGGAGCTCGATGAGTGAATCCATATTCATCTTAGCAAGCTCGGACAGGGGATACCCGCGGTACATTGGTTCGCCTTTCTGTGACATGTTACCACCAGATGTGATATACGGAGTTGGTTGTGACCGTGCACAACTGTGCTGAAGCCAAGAAGTGTGAATTTAAGGATTGCGTACTGGCCATCAGTCTGGACGATGAATCACATTACCATCATCATCCAACATCCCTGCCTTTCTCATTGCAACCCGTACCCAACCCATGGCTGATTCGAGACCGGGATCTCTGATTAATGCTAGTTTGGCCAGTCGAATTGCTTCTTCCCATCTCTCAAGCTCGTAGTTGACTTCAGCCATGTGAAGGATTGCTAGCGGTTGCTTTTCCTCGATCTCTATAGCTTTCTCAAAACTCACAAGAGACTCCTCTAGCATCCCTAGATTCCTCTGACATACTCCCATGTTGAAGACAGGCACTGGGTCTTCTGGGTTTAGTGCTGCAGCTGTGTCAAGATGCGCAAATGCTTCAATTGTATGTGGACTGTCTCTCTTAGGGTCCTCTTGAGCCTCCATAAGGGCAATAGCAAGGGTGACATGAGCATTCATATGATTTGGATTTTCCTCAATGATTTTCTCAAGAGCTTTTATGGCTCCTTCTGCATCACCACTTGCAAGTAGTCTTGCTGCAGCTGTGTATTCTTTGTCTTTTGAACGTCTGAATAGAGGCATCTGAAAACACTGAACTAAGAAGTTCACAACAACTCTTAAGTTCTGACCTATTTGCACTACATTTCGAGCGTCCTCGTCATGGACAAGATGTTTGGCACAAATGGTATCAGAGGTCTAATCAATGAGGAGTTCACAGTAGACATGGTCCTCAAACTTGGCCAGGCTACTGGTACTATCCTTGGACCTGGCCAAATTATTGTTGCTCGTGACTCAAGAATGGGCGGCGAAATGTATAGCAGAGCTCTGACTGCGGGTCTGTGTTCGACAGGGTGCTCAGTTACTGACATCGGGCTTGTTCCAACCCCTACACTTCAGTTCATGATTCCCAGATTGAACGGGGTAGCTGGTGTCATGGTCACAGCATCACATAATCCACCAGAATTCAATGGAATTAAGGTGATAGGTCCAAATGGGATTGAGGTCTCTCGGGAAATTGAAGATCGAATTGAAACAAGATATCATACTCAAGAGGTCACTGTGGCTGACTGGAAGAGTATCGGACGATTTGAGAATTACGAAGGTGCTCTGTATCAATATCTGGCAGGAATCAAATCTCACTTGGATGTTGAATCAATAAGAAATAGCAAGCTTACTGTAGTTATTGACTGTGCAAACAGTGTTGGCGCATTATCGACTCCACAGCTTCTTCGAGATCTTGGATGCAAAGTAATCTCCCTCAATTCCCAAATGGATGGGACATTTCCAGGGAGAAATCCCGAACCCCTTCCTGATAATATAGTTGAACTCAGTCGCACTGTGAAAGCAATAGGTGCTGACATAGGCATAGCTCATGATGGAGATGCTGACAGAGCCACATTTGTTGATGAAACTGGAAGAGTGCTATGGGGTGACCAGTCCTTTGCTTTGATAGTATCTCGGATTCTGTCCAAAAAACCTGGATCGGTCTTAGTGACACCGGTCAGCAGTGGCAAACTCATTGAGGATGTTGCAGAACAAGCTGGTGCAAAGATTGACTGGACAATTGTTGGCAGTGTCGTTGTATCTCACAGATTAGCAGAGATCAACGGTGACCTAGGAGGAGAGGAGAATGGGGGTGTTTTCTTCCCTCCGCATCAGCCGGTTCGAGATGGTGCGATGACTGCTGCTCAAATTGTTGAAATTGTTGCCACTGAGGGGAAGACACTCTCGCAGCTAGTGAATGAATTACCTGTCTACTTCAGCACAAAGGTGAAGGTTCCAGTTCCATCTAACAAAAAGAAAGCTATACTCAAAGCTCTCCTAGAGCTGACTGAGGACTTGAAACGAATAACCCTGGATGGTGTCAAGATATTATATGATGAGGGGTGGATTCTCATTCGTCCCTCTGGTACAGAACCTCTCTATCGCAGTTTTGCTGAAGGAGAAACTCAGGAAACCGCTGATAGACTCTGTAAGATTGGAGTTGATTTGATCAATCAAGCAATCCAGAAGACACAGTGATTGCTGTAATGAAGTCTGTAGACTGTTAACAAAATGAGATGATAGGGCCTTGCGGCCCTGCAATATTACCTGGCTGAGCAGGTTCTACTCTTCGGTCTTTTCTGCCACTTCTTCTTCATCGAAATCGAAGTCCTCAAGTGGCTCTGGAGCGGGAGTAGTGAGCATAGTCCAGCCTATCCACATTGCTATGACCATGATCAGCACCACACCTAGCCAGATTGGTAGGTATACGAGGATCAGAGGATCGGGATTGAAGAACCCTGCGAATATTCCGAAGTTAGCATCAACCCATGCTCCCAAATCAGGGAACCACTGTAGAATTACTATCACCCATGTGTAGTATAGAAGCACTAGAAGTGCGAAGATGAAGATAAGGGCACCAATTGCCTTTTCTTTTCCGATCGTGATTACTCTCCTCTATTTGTTAAAGGAACTAGTTCGGTAAGCGCCTGTGCACTCATAAAAGGATTACGTAGGCTTGAAGTCTACTCTATCTTATTGACTTAGATTTGTGCTACCATATTGAATTCACAATGAATCGACATATTTTTTGAGACGCTCAGTCTGAAAATAATCATGCAGTATGAGTGGTTTGACGGTTATGAGTTCTAGTGGAATATCATCCGACCTTGAGTTTCG